>JBEKYG010000294.1:0-6594 GCA_049511215.1 Acidobacteriota bacterium
CCCTCCTCGAGATCGTGGACAGAGTACGCCAGGTAGCGCTGCCCAAGGAAATCATCATCGTTGATGACTTCTCAACCGATGGCACGCGTTCGATTCTCCAGGGATTATCACGCTTCGAGGACTTGAAGATAGTCCTGCAACCTCAAAATCGAGGAAAGGGTGCCGCGCTGCGCCGGGGATTTGAGGAAGTGGCGGGTGATATCGTTGTGATTCAAGATGCGGACCTCGAATACGATCCAGCCGAGTACCCCGTGCTGATTCAGCCGATTCTCGACAATAAGGCCGACGTTGTCTACGGTTCCCGTTTTCTCGCCGGCCCGCACCGTGTCCTCCTTTTCTGGCATTCGGTGGGAAACCGGTTCCTGACGACGCTTTCCAATATGCTAACGGACCTGAACCTTACGGATATGGAGACCTGCTACAAGGTGTTTCGCGTGGACGTGCTCAAGAAGATCAAGTTGAGAGAAGATCGCTTCGGTTTCGAGCCGGAATTCACCGCGAAGGTTGCCAGAGCAAGATGCAAGATCTACGAGGTTCCGATCTCCTACCACGGCCGGGATTATACCGAGGGCAAGAAGATCGGCTGGAAGGATGGAGTCGCGGCAATCTACTTCATCATTAAGTATCGGTTCGTTAATTGACCGAACACCAGGAAGGATGGGGTAGACTCCATGCCAAATACAGATAGTAGTTCGTTCAACCGGCCAATCTGTGCCATTCGGGCCACCTGCAATTCCTTGGATTGGCCGGTTAACGAATCGCTTTTTCCTATTGGGAACAGGCGAGCACCGGGTGGGGTGGGAATCATCCGGAATTATCCCGCCCAAGTGAGATCGGGAGTTTTCACGAAGCTGGGGGACCCAATCGGCTGAAGGCACCGCAGGCTTCAGTTGATGCCATCAAACAGTCGGCCGGCGGCTTCCCAGGCAAGAATATCGGCATCGGTTTCCAGCGTTGTGGAAACCCGGGGCGGGGGCTCGCGTTCAAGGCGATCCCAGAGTTTGAGGCGGCGCAGGATTTTTTCGATTGGGGCAGGTGAGTGGGTCATCGAGATCAATCTTGCGAATGAGACGCGCCCAGGCTCGTTTGCAGTGGTGGCGGTAGTCATCATGTTCGGGTTCGGGCAAAGAGGCCGCAACGGGTGTGATGCCGGCAGAGTTTTGTTGTCGCAGGCGCCGCTGTCCGCGGGCCTTGTTGCTGTAGTACCCGCAATACCGCACGACCTGCTGCCGTTTGTCCGGGATATGAGCGGTCAGGGCGGCCAGGGCATCCAAGGGGGAGAAGCGTTCCGGCGCTGGGGCCGGCGAGTTCGAACGCGAGGAGGGGCGCGGCTTGTAGGTGACGATGCCGGCGTCGCGGTCGTAGTGGAGCCGGGCGACAAGGCCGTGCGAAGTATTTAATCTAGGCAAGGGCTTCGCCCTTGATATCCCGCCAAAAAGCGGCGGGATATGGAAGCCAGAAGCCAGGAGCCAGAAGGGATCGACGCAGTGCTTGCGCTCGACGGCCGCTTTGAGCTCGACGCGGAGATTCTCTTGCTTCAGGCTCCTGGCTTCTAACGAGAACAAAATTCCCATTACGCTTTGCATAACGGTCTAATGCCATTCTTGATCCCAATCCCAAACAATGGGATAGCCGCCTTGCGCCGGGACCAGATCCTTCTTCACCGCTACCAACTCGGTTGCCGGACCATAGTCGTTTCCAAGGAATGTGCGTCCTCGAATGTAACCCAACGATTTGATCACCACCTCATAGCCGTTTTGCGCCAGCAGGGGAAAATCCCGTTGTCAAAATACAGATCGAAGATGATGTCCGGCTCTGGGATGCCACAACTCTGCACCTCCTTTTTGTGGCTGAAATAGAAATCCCAGGGGATTATCGTCCCCGAAATGAAAGGAGTCTGAAAACGCCCGATGTCGATCGCCTCGGGACAGCATGAAATATGCCGGCTGAATGGACCCGCCAAGTCGACAAATTGAACTCGGCGAAAATAACTTCTGGCTACGTAGAAATTGATCATCCCGTCTTGATGGCTCATCAAAGACAGGGATCCCGCCAAGAGCGAGAGAATGGGGGGAAAGAGGCTGGAACTTTGCTCGATATATTGGCCATTGCAGTTGAGAATCTGGGCGTGCGTTACCAAGGTATGGGCGGGCCAATGAGTCAGGAAGATGTCATCAAGACTCGTCGAGGCTCTCTTCCTCCGCGGGTTTTTCACGGTTCATGCTTGGCGCCCCGCGAACGGATGATTTATCATCACCGCGGGCGTATATGGCAACACGGATAATGAGGAAGCATGCGTCAATCCAGGGTGCGGCGAAGCATCGGGCCAGTCTTTCTGGAAAACCGGCCTTGCCGGCCAGGGCTTTAGAATACCGCTACCTCCCATGGATTGCCCTATCCCTCGTCCTCTTGACCCTAGTCCCCTACTGGCAGGTCCTCAGGTCTGAATATGTGTTTTTTGACGACGACGGCTATGTACTGCAGAATTCTATGGTCCAACAGGGGGTGACGCGCGCGAGTCTTGCCTGGGCCGTTACCGCCACGGATCAGGCCAATTGGCACCCACTGACCTGGCTATCCCATATGCTGGATTGTGAGATTTACGGGTTGAGGCCGTGGGGCCACCATCTCACCAATCTGCTGCTTCATCTGGCGAATGTCGCGTTGTTATTGCTCCTGCTCAAGCGGGCCACGGGCTCCATGGGGTGCAGCACATTCGTCGCAGCGGTGTTCGCCGTTCATCCGCTTCACGTCGAGTCGGTTGCCTGGGTGGCGGAAAGGAAGGATGTGCTGAGCACCTTTTGGGGGTTGTCTGCAATCTGGTGCTACATTCGCTATGCCGAGGTACCAAGGATAGGCCGGTATATTTGGGTTGTACTGTCATTCGCTTTGAGTCTGATGGCCAAACCAATGCTGATAACTCTACCGTTTGTGCTTTTGCTGCTGGATTATTGGCCCCTCGGCCGCTTGAAGGCAGATGGGACGGAGGCTCCAAACCGGGCCATCCATTGGAAGAGGCTCCGCCGGATGTTGTGGGAAAAGACGCCACTCTTTACTCTGGCCACGGCATCTTCCATCGTGACCTACCTGGCACAAAAAGGATCGGGAGCGGTCGCATCCTTTCAAGCGTTTCCGTTCAGCATCCGCCTTGGAAACGCGCTTCTGACCTATGCAGCATACCTCTTTAAAATGTTTTGGCCCCAAGGCCTGGCGGTTTTCTATCCTCATCCCGGTTTCAATCTCTCACTCGGGGGAGTGTTGATCGCCAGCCTGGTGCTGGTCCTGGTGTCCTTGTCAGTATTTCGACTCCGGAAGCGTTGTCCGTATCTCGCTGTGGGCTGGCTTTGGTATCTTGGCACGCTTGTTCCAGTCATTGGCCTGGTGCAGGTAGGCCCGCAGGCGATGGCCGATCGTTATACTTACATGCCGCTGATTGGCATCGCCATCATGGTGGCATGGGGAATCTCCGACTCGCTCTCCATTGGATTAGGGGCCGGGAAGCCAATCGGGGACAGGCAGAGGAGTCTATTGAGACTTGGCGCCGGGCTCGTAGTTTTGATGCTGATAGGGATTACCTGGGTACAGGTCAGCTACTGGAAAAATACGTCCACGTTGTTCGAGCACGCATTGCGCGTGACCCAAAACAACAGCTTGGCTCATAACAACCTGGGCATGTACCTCGAGGGAAAGGGAGAGCTGCGGGAGGCTATCGCGCAGTTCTCTGAGGCGTTACGCATTCAACCAGACCATCTGTATGCACTGAACAACATGGGAATTGCACTGGCGAACCTGGGAAACGTGGACGAGGCAATTCTCCGCTACGAACAAGCGCTTCGCATCTCGCCGGATTTTCCCAAGGCTCACTATAACCTGGGGATCGCTCTGGGCCGTCAAGGCAGGCACGACGAGGCCTTTCGCCACTTTGCCGAGGCGGTGCGCCGCCAACCCGATTTTGCAGAAGCTCACTACAATATTGCTCTGGAGTTAGAGCTTCGGCGGCGCTGGGCCGATGCAATTGTCCATTGCCGCGAAGCTCTGCGAATCAAGCCTGACTTTGTGGAAGCGTGGAACAATCTTGGATCTCTGTTGAGTCAAGAAGGGAAGATCGAGGAGTCAATTGCCTGCTATCGCAATTCTCTTCATTGGAGGTCCGATCAGGCGGATGTGCTCAACAATCTCGCCTGGTATCTCGCGACCAGCGAAAGCGAAGGGATACGCAACGGTGCCGAGGCCGTTCGGTTGGCAAGCAGGGCCTGCGAGCTGAAAAATAACGAGGATGCTAATTTCCTCGGCACGCTGGCCGCGGCCTTTGCCGAGGCCGACCGCTTCGATGAGGCCGAACAAACCGGACAGAAGGCGGCCGCGTTGGCCCTCTCCGCGGGACAGAAGGAGATATCACAGGGCCTGCAGGAGCAATTACGCCTCTATAAGATCCGGCGGCCCTATCGCGAATCCGCGTCCCCCATGCGTCGATAGCGCGCTGCTCACGGATCTGGATCATGTCTATCTGAATTCATCCGTGTCCTAGAATGCTTCATTGCTCTTAGTTCATGCATCATAATGATGCGCGAGGCGAGTTCGTATATGAAAAAGCAAATGGGCGATCTCAAGAAAGCCGGTCGGCCAGTGGTACGGAAAGGATCTTTATATTGGCAGTATCTGCAAAATCAGTATGTTCTGGATGGTCTCGCGGACGTAATGGAATCAGGAACGGTCTATCGATGGGGTGCGGATGCCCGATCCTATGTGCTTCAATCCCCTCAGAGTAGCATCCGGATTCTGAAACGGAAGGATCTTGCCAACTCGACTCGGGCGCAACCGGCGGGTGGTCCGGCGGCTGGCTTCTCTGTACCGCCCGAGTCACACGCATGCTCTTCTCGATTATGCTTGCAAAACCCCGGGTTGGCCTTGATTGAGAGGCCCCTTTTCTTGCTCCATGGGAACGCCGGTTTGAAATGCCCCCCATGTATCGGTCTAAAACGCCACCTGTTGCCCGCGGGCAACAATCACTCAAGGGAACTTCATCCTTTGCTTTAGCTGTGACTTCCAGGTGAACATTTTGTCCAACCGGGGGACAAAGTGGCCGGCGACGGGGGATCTTTCACCGGCGCAAAGGGGGGCGGATTCAATTGCCCGCGCCACTCCATCGCCAAGCTGAGATGTTCACGTCCCCGCCACCGGGATTATCTGCATATCAAGCAATATATTGATGGGCAAAAACTGAAGCGCTCGAGCCTTCTTGCCTCATAAAACGGGACCATTCTTCCTGTTTTGAGAGACAAAGCTAGGTTCTTACCAGATCGCGGCTCGTATCGAGATAGCACGTAATAGGGCCCGCGAGTGATCGGTTCTTTGATCCCGCTGTGGTGAACCTCGAGAAACTGCTCATTGATAGTGCCTCGTTTCATCGACCGGATCGACCGCACCTCCTGTGGAACCGCATCACGCCTCGATTCAAGTTCCTGGACGGTTGGCATCGAAACCTCCTAACCAACTTCTGTGACGCAGGCCCAATCGTGAACTTGTTCTCGCTTTTATTGGATGAGTTTGGTATGGTGGAAGATTATTTCTACGGAAGTCAAAGCGTGTCAAGAGGTAGTCTCCTCAACTTGCAGCATCGCCCGTTCATGCGGAGAGTGGTGTTGTGTCGCCTTGGTCTCGAGTAGCGCCCGCGAAACAAGAAAGGATCCCGGGAATGATGTCAAGTCCGTTTCAAACAACAACCATGCCCAGGTCGAATTGCCGGTGGTGTGTACCGGCTTTTGCCGTGTTGGTTGTGCTCTCAGGCATTCTCATAGCTGGCTCGGACACCAAGTCCCAGGTAGCAGACCTCCTGAAAGCTCCGGACGCCTCAGTTTCCGGCACATTCGAAGTCCCAGCCAAGGCCGTTCTTATCGACAATCTCTTGAGCTCTCCAATCACAATGGCGCATTTGTGGGAGGCTTATGACTTCACGCCGCGATATAAGGCCCGCCTGCAGGGGAACGCTATTCACGTGGACGACCCGACTGGGATTCAGGGAGATATCTATCTGGCCGAACAATCTCCTAACCGGCGGGTTTACTACGGTACAGGTGCAATAAATCACAGTCTGGTCCCGGCCTTTCAAGGAAGCATGGCGATCATAGCCACGTTGACGCCCAAGGGATCAACTGCGAGCGCGCACCTCGAGGTCTCGATCCGGACGGACAGCCGCATCCTAGGAGTTATCACCCGGACACTCTTCCCTCTGGTTCGATCGCACGCCGAGCACCGGATGACGGCCAACATGAAGGATCTCTGCACAATCTTGAACGACATTACCACGGCTCCTCAACAGACGGCGGCCAAGCTCAAGAAGGAAGATGCGGCAAACTTGCTCAAAATGGTTTCTGTCGCACCCGAGCCCAAAGGCTCCGGGATTTCGCCGACGAAAGCGGCACCCAGCCCCAAGCCTGGCAGCCAGCCGATAAGCAGTAAAAAGAGATAGAATTCGAAATTCGGGGTGGGCCTGGAGAATTTACTTTTATTCCTGCTCTTTCGCTGCTCGTCAAACGTCGAGGACAAAAGTAAGTTTTCCAGGTCTGACCCCAACCTCTAACGCAGAGGCCACTG
>JBEKYG010000295.1:0-6579 GCA_049511215.1 Acidobacteriota bacterium
AGCGACGCAGATCCCACGGCGACATAGATCATCTGCCCTACGGCCAATAAGCCGAATGTCATGATGAACGTGGCAATCATCATCTCGACAAGGGTAAACCCATCTGCAGCGCGACCAACGCCGAGGACTCTCCTGAGTTCTTCTCCTGAGAGCGGCGTTATCGCTGTAGGCTCCATGAGAAATCCTTCCTCAAAAGAAAGAAGTCAAATTTCAGAGCAACGATCTGCCAATGTGCCATTGCCAAACCAACAAATGCCTGTCTTCCCTGGCGGTTTCCCAGAATTGTTCCCTATATGCTTCTCCGGGCCAGCTTGCCGCCTTATGATTCCCGACTTCCATGGATAGTGTTTCCCGACCGCTTCATTTCTTTCACTTTGTTTCTTGTCTTTTTTCCGTTCCTATCAGCGCTTGCACTGGGATTTTTTTTGGAATCGGCCACGCTGGTAGCCGCCCACCATAAATACTACGCTGCCAGGATCCTACCAGGCGCCTCCTCTGACTGCGCGCGGGGAGTTCCCTTGGACAGGCGGGACGGACGCAACTCGGAATATTCACCAGGTTCAGTTATCTGATCGTCAGCCACCGTGCGCAATATTAACCAATTGAACTGTAGCGGGCCGCCTGAGCTTTCTTCATTCAGGGCCGGTTCAATCCGGGGCATCCCGTCTCCACTCAACCGGGGGATTGTCTGAAACACGGACCAAATCGCGCAATCCGTTATCAGAAATATTCGCAGAAAGCCTGGATTCGTACCGTGAGCGCGATCACACTCTGATCGATTGACGGCACCGATGTAATCAAAGGTCCTCGACAGCGTCCCATGAGTGCGGATTGTGACCCGGGTCATAGCGTTGCTGGTTTTGCGTGGATATCCTATGGTGACAGACACACCTATTCTGGGGCCTTGAAGGTGATGGTCACCTGGATGCGGGTGTTTATGCCTGGCTTTAGATTCAACCGACCTTCAGGCTGAAATGGTAAACCTGTGATGGCTGTCGCAAGAGTTTCAAATCACGAAGCGGGGTTTTCGCTCGCGGAAGTACTGACGGTGCTGTGCTGCGCAACCATCCTCGCGGGGATCGGATTGCCTGTGTTGGGCACCATGACGGACAGTTACGGGCTCGCGCTGACGGCGCAGCAAATTACCGTCGAGCTGCAATATGCCCGTATAAAGGCGGTGACCAGTAACGAACCAATCCGCGTGCACTTCCGCTCAACACCACCCTCATGCCAAATCGAGGCGGACGACGGCTCACTAATTTCAGGCCCTTATGGATTTCCTCCCGGAATTGTCTTGAATACCTCTGATACGGGGACCGCAATTAGCTTTCCAGGGTCCTACGTCACTTTCCTTCCGTCCGGCAGCATACTTCCAGCAGGCAATGGGTCTGCAGGCCGGGTTAAGATCATCAATCGTTCCGGCGTCAGGATAGACATTGTCGTGTTCGCAGGCGGCATGATCCGTGCCACGCCGGCCTTTCACATATCCAGCCCCCCTTTCTAAACCTGCCGGTTGCATGTGCTAAACCATGGGCTTGGCCGCGGGAATCACGGAGTTCGGCTATTTCGGGAGTGACTCTTGCCCGGTGACAATGTGGGCGATCCCTCGATTCGGAGGAAACCGATCCATATCGGTGCTCTTGGAGTCCTAAAACCTCCGACATCCGACCAGAATGAAAAGGTCGGATGTCGCCAGGCGCGCTCTCGAAGTCGGAACGGCAGCCTCGTTTTCAGCGGGAAACGCCGGTCGCTCCGAGCGGTTCACAGATAAAGCCTCCAGCTCTGACGGCGGTCACGGTTTATCTTATCTTTATGGTTGCTTGATATGAATTACATGATAATTTACTTGAATGCCTCCATCCCGGAAAAATCCCGATAGGGATCGAAACTCCCCAAGATGCGTTGGTCATCATCGTTGGTTTCGCCCATCACCATGCGCGAGATCAACTCGCCAAGTCCCGGGCCGAGCATGAAACCCTGGCCGCACATGCCGATGGCGTTGACAAAATGCGGCAGTTCCCGGCTGCTGCCGACAATCGGAAAACCATCGGGTGTGTTGGGATACTGGCCACGCCAGGCCCGGCGCACTTTCAGATTGGCCAGGCGCGGATAGAGATTCACCATCCGCTTGGCCACCATGGGGAAAAACTCGGACGTCGAATCGTTGTCCGCCCCACAAATAGCGGGATCCGGCGTGATGCAAAACACCACCTGTCCTTCCGCATTCTGGTAGAAGTAGTAGTTCTTGGAGTCACTCGAAGGGCGCATGTCGACGACCATCGGGCCAAAGAAGCGTTGCACCGGCTCGCTGATTGCCGCTTCATGGCAGTCGGGCTGGATAAGATATTTCTGGCCAATCAGCGCGGCCATTTCAGCCCCCTGGTTGCCGGCGGCATTGACGATGCCGCCGGCGCTGTAACTCCCCTTATCGGTAGTCACCTCGAAGCCATCGCCGTTTCTTGGCCGAATCGACGTTACCTTTTCGTTGAACAGGTATTGGGCTCCGTACTCCAGGCTCTTGAAGTAAAAGGCATTCACCGCCAGCAGCGGGGACGCCGAGCCGTCGCCGCGCGAGTAGGTGGAGCCACGCAGGCCGTCCATGTTGATTCCCGGGACCAGTTGGTTGTATTCCTCGGGTGAAACCCAACGGATGTCCAGGCCGTAGGAATGCTGGATTTTCATCAGATCCTTCAGCTTCTTCTCGTCCTCGTCGGAGTAAGCCGGGTAGCTGTAGCCGTTGCGAAGCCAGCCGATATCATTCCCATGTTCTTCGTGCCAATCGGCAAAAATCTCGATGCTGCGGAGGCAGATGCGGATTTTGCCAAAGTCGGAGTGGGTGGCACGAATGCCGCCGATCGCTTTTTTATTGTTCCTCTGTCCAGGTGACGCGCAGGGCTCAATCACCAGAGTCGAAAGCTTCTTCCCGGCAAGCGCCAGCGCCGCGGGAACGCCGATCGAACCGGCTCCGATAACGATGACGTCATAGCTACTAGCCATGGCGCTCTCCTTCGCTCATGCCCGCAAGAATACCGAGCGGCACCTCGACAAACACGGGCCGTTTGGTATTCACCGTCACCTGTTCGATGGGAATGCCCTCCTGGCGAAAGACGCTCTTGATGATGGTCTCACAGGTCTTGCTGCCGCAGGCGCCCATGCCGGCGCGCGTCACGGCCTTGATCTGATTGATATCGGTGATCCCTTTCCTCACGAGCGCGACGACTTCGCCGATGGTGACGCGCTCGCACAGGCACAGCTTGGCCGCATCTCCATCCTGCTCCGGCAGGATCGCTTTGGGTAGCGGCGTGGTCACGGCCTCATCCTGGATGCGGAAGGAAACGACTCGCTTGGCCAGTTGCTTGGGCGCCCGGATTTTGATGAGTTGGGTTTTGTTCTTCTTGTTGTTCAAAACCGCCGTGACCTCCAGCTCGCCGAGCCAACCGCCACGGATGTCAACCGCTTTGATCCTGTCCCCCTTCTTCACGGCAAAGTTGCAGACCTCGTACGGCACCGTGACCTCAGGAAACTCCTCGCTCTTACGGTAATCCACCAGAGTGATTGCCAGGCCCGGGCAAATCATGACGCACTTCAGACATCCGCTGCAGCTGCCTTCCTCGCCAACATACGATGGGAGCCCCATCAGAGGATCGCCTTCGATGCGGATCGATTCCGACGGACAGACAGTGATGCAGGGGTTGCAGGGTATCTCCTGCAGGCAGTGGAGGACAGGCATCACGCCCTTTTCCGATTCGGGGAAAATCTGCTCATACGTATTCCCCGGGTGCGATTTGAGCACTTCGGCTTTGGCATGCCAGCTTTCGGGGATCGAGGCCCCATCTGCCCCCAACTCTCTGGCTATCTCCAACCCGGAGATCCTCCCGTTGAACATCGCCGAGGAAGCCTCGGCAATCTCAAGGGCGTCACCGGCGGCAAAAACGGGGATGCCGGCTGTTTCGGCTTCGCGGGTAAACTCATCGATCGGATTCAACCCCACGGCAATCAGGATCGTGTCGCACGCAAACGTCTTTTCGGTCCCAGGAATCGGACTGAAGTTGCGATCGACTTCAGCAATCGTCACCGATTCGACCCGCTCATCGCCGTTGGCAGATAGAATCGTGTGACGGGTGTATATCGGCACGCCGAGCCTCTGGAGCTTGTCGGCATGCACCTTGTAGCCGCCGCACTCCGGAAGTGCTTCCGCGACCCCCACCACGCCGATCCCTGCCTGCAGTGCATGGTAGCCCGCGATCAGGCCCACGTTGCCGCCACCGACAATGAAGAGTTTTTCCGAGGGACGCACCAGGTCGCGGTTGGCAAGGGTTTGAAAGGCGCCCGCACCATAGATTCCGACCAGGCTGTTGCCCGAGAAACTCAGGAACTTTTCGCGGGCGCCGGCGGCATTGAGAATGATGCGGGGCGTCACCAGCTTGTAGGCACCCTCTTCCAGCACTCCGACCTTCTTGTCCTTGAAGATGAAGAGCGCCGTGCTGTTGAGCCAGACCGTGATGTGAGGGTTGTTGCGGACGGTTTCCGCGAGCATCATGCCGATCCGGTTGCCGCGGGTGCCGGCATGTGAATCCTCGACCGAACCAAAGAACTTATGAGTCTGCAGCACCAGTTTCCCGCCCAGCTCATTCTTGTCGTCAATGATCAGGGACTTGATTCCCTTCTCTCCCAGCTCGATGGCGGCCGAAGTACCGGCCGGCCCGCCACCAATGATGAGGACATCCGTCCGGACTTCCTCGATATCCGTCAGGCTCGGGATTTCAGTGACCAGCGGCAGTTCAGGAAGGCCATCGACGCTCTCAACGAACATATTCTCCCGGACGGCGGTCATACACGACTTCACCGGAACCCCGTTTGCCAGCACGGCACACTTGGAGCACTGGCCGTTGGCGCAGAATATGCCTTGAGCGGTACCGTCACGGTGGTGGCGGCCGAACACCTTAATGCCGTTCGCGATCAGCGCCGAGGAGATCATCTCGTTGGGCTTTGCCGCCAGCGGGCTCTTGTTCCAGTAGAAGCGAACGTCGGGCCTCTCCTCGACGGGCAGGATGGGGTGTTCGCTGATACGGTGCTTCTCCATGTCAACTCCTAGCGACATCTCGGCGGTCATTTTCCTGGATTGCCGGCACGTCTGAATTACCACGGAAGGGCGGTCCGCGTCAACAACTTGTAAAAACTGTTTGTCATATTTCTTGACAAACTTTTATTGAAAGACAATATTTGGAAGTCATGTCAAAAAGGATGCCCGAGAAAGACGACACCAGGCCGCGCCGGGCCCGGCTCACCCGTGATCACGGAATGTCCGCATCAAGGCTCGATCTGGCCCCGAAGGACAAGGCCATCCTGGCTGAACTGGGCTTGGATGCCCGGCAGAATCTGACGGGGCTGGCCCACAAAGTCCACCTTTCCAAGCAGGTGGTGAGCTATCGCATCAAACAGCTCGAAGCCATGAACGTTATCCGCGGCTACCATGCGATTCCGGATGTCTATCGCTTGGGTAAGGCGCATTTCCGTGTCTTCGTCAAATATCATCAGCTCGACGGCGAGACTGAGTCCGGGTTGGTGCGCGAGTTGAGCCGCTGCCCGGAAATCTCCTGGCTGACGCTGCTGGACGGCGATTTCGATCTCGAGTTCGTGGTTTGGTCGGACAACATCATGGAATTCGAGGAGGTATACGACGAGATTCTTGCCCGTTTCGGCCGATATTTCCAGGAAAAGTACTTCTCGATCGGCACACGCGTGGAATACCTCCCGTTGCGGTTTTTGAACCCGGGCGCACCCGCGGGCCGAGGCCTCGTCTTCGGAGGAGCGTACGATCGGCGGGTCCTCAATGATCAGGACAAGAGAATCCTCTACGAAACCAATCGCAACGGCAGAATCTCACTGGCCAATCTGGCCAAGAAGCTCGGGATCTCAGTGCCGGCCGCCAAGAACCGGTTGCAGGGACTGGTGGAAAGCGGGGTTATCATCGGTTTTGGATTGAAGATCGACCACAAGCGTCTGGGACTGACCTACCGCAAGGTGCTGTTGAAGCTGAACACCCCCGCGAAAGAGAGGATCGATCGGATTGCCGCATACCTGCGCCGCCAGGAGAGCGTAATCTTCCTGGTCAAGACGATCGGTGCCTATGATTTTGAGTTCGAGCTCCTGACGGAATCCAACGAAGAGTTCTACCACTTCATGAAGGCCTTCCGGTCGCATTTCGCCGCCGACATCAAGTTCCACAGCAGCGTCATTGTCCACGACGAACTGAAATACGGCCAGCTCTCCCTGCGCTCCCTCTGACGAAACATTCGCGGAGCCTGCATATCGCAGTGAAGAACTTCCGAGTAGAGGAGGGTGGAAGCCCCGAAGGATTGCACCCTCCCCCCTCACAGACCCCAGCGTGCAGGATTGCCGCACTGCCTGTGAAACTGCCCGCGCCCCGGACTTTGAACCGGGTTCATTCCGCGATCAACCGATAGGAAATTAGCTCCACGCTGCAACCTCATCTGCATCGGAGAGCGGAATAGCCCCGTTGCGCCGGCCGCTGCCGACAGCTTCGATGTGACACTCGCCGCAAGCAGGCTCACGGCT
>JBEKYG010000296.1:0-6570 GCA_049511215.1 Acidobacteriota bacterium
AGTCCTTCGCTGTAAATCTGCTGCACGCCGCGGTCCATCTGAAGCAAGAGCCCTCTCGGCGAGAGAACGGACGCCACTACGTTCACTCTGGGAATCATCAGAGCCGCCGCCAGGGCCACGAAGAGCAAGACCAGCCCGGCGCTCATCGCAAAGCGCGGCGTCAACACGGGCTGCACAAAGTACGCCCTGAGCTGTTCGCGCAGAGTGCGGGATCGTGGCCGCCCCGAGGTCCGGAGCAGGATCCGGTCGAGCAGCGCCGTGGTTACTTCATAAGAAGGAAACGCCTTGCAGCCGACCAGTATGGATCGCATTTCCTCCATCAGGCGCAGACAACCGGGACATTCCTGGAGATGCTCGGCCACCCGCACCATTTCCTCGTGCGGCAAGGTGCGCTCGACGTATTCGCTCAGGCGTTCTTCTACGACTTCGCACTGCATACTGACCCCTTAGACCTGCATCCGCGCCTGCGTCCTTCGCTTGGTCAGCAATTTGGCCAGCTCCAGACGTCCGCGGTTAATCCGGCTTTTGACCGTACCTTCCGGAATTCCCAGAAACTCCGCGATCTCCTGATACGCCATGCCTTCCAAATCACGCAGGATGATCGCTTCCTTGAGCTCCGGAGACAACGCCTGCAGGCCTTCCCTGAGAAACCTGGAAGCTTCCGTCTGCTCGACACCGCGCTGGGGATTGGGAAGCTTCTCGTCTTTGAGGTTCATGGATTCCATTTCCTCAGTTCCCGCGGCTTGCGGAAAGCGCCGTGTCCGCCGATATTGATCAATGATCAGGTTGCGCCCAACTTTCATGATCCAACCTTGGAAGCTGCCGGAATCAGAACGAAAGCTCTTAAGATTCTGATATACCCGGATGAAAATCTCCTGAGTTAAATCCTCCGCCTCGGCCCGGCGACCAGTGTAGCGATAGGTGAGGTTGTAGATCCGTTTGGCATACGAATTCACAACCGTCTCCCAGGCGGCGTCATCTCCCTGGAGACAGCGCTCAACCATTTTTTCATCGCCCGGGAGCAATCGCTACTCCTTATCTCCTGTCCCGATTAACGAAGGTGGACGGGGCAAAGTTCAAAAAATCAGTTTCTGGACATGAATCCCGGCACGGAATTCTCGAAGTCTAGCGGACGGCTCAGACCAGACAAGGAACTGTATATCAGGTGCCGGGTAAAGGAAGCTATATTTTCCTATTTGCGAATGATTTCTGCAACAAGCTCCTGGAGCGGCCCACGACCCCGGCAAAGTCGCGCGCAGGACGGAAATCTGTCGCGAGATTGGCAACAGTAGCCCATGCGCCAGGGTGCGCCCGGCGACGGATGAGATGGCAATGCTTCCCCTGGGAGGCGATCATCGGTATCGGAATCGCTATCGTAGTCGCAATCGCTATCGGCTTTTGCGGACTATCAAGACCAATTGCGACTGCGACTGCGATCCCGATAACGATCCCGACGCTTTTGGCTTTCTGCTTCTATTTTCGGAACAGTCGCCATTTTCCGCCATCCCTTTTCGAATCTGCCAGGATGATCCCGGCGAAAAAAGGTGGCTGTCCCCAAAATCAGGGCCCAAGGACTTGACCCCGGCCGTTTGTCGTTTCTGCTTGACCTTTGGGCCGATTTCATATTTATTTCTGTAACGTCTTTGAAATCGCGAACTTGAAGGATTTGCAGGGACGGCGAGGATCTTTTCCCCCGCGATCAGGGGCCGGGTTCGAACCGATGAAATGCCCATATTGTGGACACACGAAGGATCGGGTGGTAGACTCCCGCGAAAGTCGGGACGGAGATTCGATCCGGCGCCGCCGCCAATGCTTACAGTGTTCAAGGCGCTTTACCAGCTACGAACGCATCGATGAAATCCCATACATGGTCGTGAAAAAAGACGGTGGCAGGGAGAAGTTTGACCGCGGTAAGATTTTAAATGGGCTGCTGAAAGCCTGCGAGAAGCGTCCGGTGAGCCTGACGCAACTCGAAAAAATCGTGGATCTGGTCGAGCTACGAGTACAGGAGAGCCCTGAACGCGAGCTTGAGACTGTAGGTATCGGCAAGATTTTGCTGTCCGAGCTGAGACGTTTGGACAAGGTGGCGTATCTGCGTTTTGCCTCGGTCTATCTCGAATTCGAGGATGTGGCGGAATTCATGACCGAAATCAACGAGTTGTTTGAGAAGAAACCGTCATAAACCCGTGCCACGGATCTCAGGGTAGGACGGGAGTTGGCTCCACCAGCAGATTGGGTAAACCATGGCGAAATCGCGCAAGCGAAATCCGTACGACCAAGTACAGTCCACCCTGATTCTTGAAGCCGAAGAGATCCTGGATCGCTTCGCGGTGGGCAACTGGATTCCGAACGTCGATATTTGTGAAACCACGGATGCCGTCAATATTCGCGTGGAACTTCCAGGAATTGAACCTGGCGATATCCGTCTCACGATTCAGAACAGCGTACTCCGGGTTCAGGGCGTGAAAAAGGAACCGGCAGCTGCGCGCGCGCGCCTTTCTTACTACTGTCTCGAAAGAAGGTACGGCAAGTTCGACCGACAGATCGCTATGAATTGGGTTGTGGATTCCCGACGCGCGCGCGCCACTCTGGCCAACGGCGTCCTCACCATCGAACTCCCGAGGATCGAGAATCGGCGGGGCGAGATGTTAGAGGTTCCCATTACTGGGAGACAGGTTTGAGGCAAAAATAGGACATTCCTATTTTTCAGTCTGATGATGCAAATCCGGTCCTATCAAAACCGGAGAGTCAGAATGTTCTCTTTTTGCCTCTCAAGTGAAACTCGTCATTGGAATTCGGATCGACATTCATGCCTTGCATCCGGGATTCCAGCTCTTCTCAGCAAAAGGTAAAGCACGGCTGGCTGTGCTGCCTATGCGAAAGGACTTCGGATCGGTTATGCCGATAACGGACTTAAAACAAGACCCGGTAACCCAAGACCCTGGTGGACAAGAAGAGCCGCTTAAAATACCGGAACAGCTTCCGGTGCTTCCTCTGCGGGATGTGGTTACCTTCCCTTATATGATCCTGCCGCTTCTGGTCTCGCTCGACAAAGCCATTCACGCCGTGGATCAGGCGCTCGTCCAGAATCGCATGATTCTTCTTTTGACCCAGCGCAATCAGGAGGTGGAGAGCCCGACCCCCGGAGAAATGTACGAGATTGGCACGGTGGGCATGGTGATTCGCATGCTCAAGATGCCGGATCAGGGCGTGCGCGTGCTGGTCCAGGGAATTGCCCGCGCGCAGGTCGAGAGCTGGTCCGAAGGGTTGCCCTTTCTGGAAGCGAAGGTCAAGGTGCTTGAGGAGCTGACTACCGATGCCACGGCCCTCGAAATCGAGGCACTCATGCGCAATGTGAGGGAGGCGATGGAGAAGATGGCCGCACTGGGGAAAAACATCTCCCCGGAGATCATGGCTATCTCCTCAAACATGAGCGATCCCGGCCGCCTGGCCGATCTCGCCGCCTCCAACCTGATGCTCAAGATCGAAGATGCCCAGGTGGTTTTGTCCATTCTCGAACCGGTGAAGAGGTTGCGCCGCATCTATGACTTGCTCACTCGCGAGATCGAACTCCTTACGGTCCAGCAGCGGATCAACATTCAAGCCAAGGATGAGATCGAGAAAGGGCAGCGAGAATATTTTCTGCGCCAACAGCTCAAAGCCATCCAGGGCGAGTTGGGTGAAGGGAACGAGCTTGCGGAGGAGGTCGCGCGCTACCTGAAGAAGGCCGATGATATCAAAATGCCCAAGGAGGCACGGGATGAATTCAACGTCCAGGTGCGCAGACTCGAGCGCATGAACCCCGAATCAGCCGAGACCGCGACCCTGCGCACCTACCTGGACTGGATGGTCGGCTTGCCCTGGAGCGTCCGGACGGAGGACAACCTCAATCTGCGCACGGCGCGCCAGATTCTGAACCAGGACCATTACGGGCTCGATAAAATCAAGGAGCGGATCCTCGAGCATCTGGCAGTACGCAAGCTCAAGCAGAGCACCAAAGGACCGATCCTTTGCTTTGTCGGGCCGCCGGGAACCGGGAAGACATCCTTGGGCAAATCGATCGCGCGCGCATTGGGGAGAAAGTTCGTGCGCCTGAGCCTCGGCGGCATGCACGATGAGGCCGAAATCCGTGGGCACCGGCGCACTTACGTGGGCGCCTTGCCCGGCAGGATCATCCAGAGCATGAACCAGGCCGGAACCAAAAACCCCGTCTTTATGATGGACGAAGTGGATAAGATCGGAGCCGACTTTCGCGGCGACCCGTCCTCGGCTCTGTTGGAAGTTCTCGACCCGGAGCAGAATGATTCGTTCCGGGATAACTACCTCGGAGTTCCCTTCGATCTCTCCGATGTGCTGTTTGTCACTACGGCCAACATCCTCGATACGATCCAGCCTGCTTTCCGCGACCGCATGGAAGTGATCCACCTGTCAGGCTATATGGAACTGGAGAAGCTCCAAATCGCGAAGCGTCACCTGATTCCGAAGCAGCTGGAGGCCCACGGCCTGACCCAGGACGACATCACCTTCCCTGACGATGTGATTGCCCAAATGATTCGTGGCTACACGCGTGAGGCAGGCTTGCGCAATCTCGAACGCGAGGTGGCAGGCATCTGCCGGAAAGTGGCGATGAAATTCGCCATGGGAAACCGGAAGCGCGTCGTGCTGAGCCGCTCCAACCTCTATCGATATCTGGGCGCGCGGCGGATTCTGCCCGGCGAACGGTTGACGCGCAACCAGATCGGCGTCGCCACGGGACTGGCCTGGACTCCGGTAGGAGGTGAGATCCTGTACGTCGAGGCGCAGGCGATGGCGGGCAAAGGCGCGCTGATTTTGACCGGCAAGATGGGGGAAGTAATGAAGGAATCGGCGCAGGCGGCGATGAGCTACACGAGAGCCCATGCGTCCAAATACGATATCCCGCAGGACTTCTTCTCGACGCACGATTTTCACATCCATATTCCGGAAGGCTCGATCCCAAAGGACGGGCCATCGGCCGGCGTTACTCTGACTTCGGCCCTGGTTTCGGCTTGTACGGGTTGGCCGCTGAACAAATCCATTGCCATGACCGGAGAGATCACTCTGAGCGGAAACGTGCTTCCGGTCGGAGGGATCAAGGAGAAAGTTCTTGCCGCGCATCGAGAGAAGATTCAAACGGTAATTCTCCCCCGCCCCAACAGGAAGGATCTGGAGGAAATCCCCAAGGAGTTGCGCCAGGAATTCAAGGTGATTCTGGTGGATCGGTTGACCGAAGTGCTGGATCTTGTCCTTGTTCGGCCAGCAGCCCGAAAAGGGCAGTAGGCGGCAAAACCAACATTCTGCTGACTGTGACTGCCCACTGCCTGCTCACGTCAATGATTGATGAAAACCATATAGTCAGTCTGCTCCGGAGGCGCTTCGGGGGAAGGGGCGCCGAGCTCATCCGTGGGATCGGCGATGACGCAGCCGTATTGCGTCCACGCGGCTCTCGGGAATACTGGGTTGTGACCACGGATATGCTCCTGGAAGATGTGGATTTTCGCAGGAGCTGGCTTACTCCCGCGCAACTTGGGCACAAGGCCCTTGCCGTCAACCTGAGCGATCTGGCCGCAATGGGCGCCAGGCCGCGCTTCTACACGGTCGCCCTCGCCCTGCCCGCGGATCTCGGGGAAGCATGGATCGAGGCCCTGTACCGCGGGATGTCAAAGCTTGCCCGCAGGCAAGGAGCGCTACTGATCGGCGGCGATCTCTCGCGCTCACCTTTCGGCGTACAGGTTACGATCACTGCCATCGGGACGGCCTCGAAGCCTATGTACCGATCAGGCGGCCGTCCCGGAGACATCCTCTACGTGACTGGTTCGCTAGGCAAAGCTGCCGCCGGCCTTGCCCTCCTGCGGCGAGGCCGAGTGCAAGGCAGGTGCCTTTCGGAGCGGCGGGCATTGAAAGCACAACGAACGCCCGACCCGCGGTGTGAAGTCGGGGCATGGCTGGCCGGCAGCGGCTTCGCACGCTGCATGATGGACTTGAGCGACGGCATATCGATGGATCTGCCTCGCCTGTGCGAGGCCTCCGGCGTCGGCGCGGAAATCTTCAGCGAGCAACTCCCTATGTACCCGGACTCAAGCGGGTGGCAGTGCGATCCTGTGGCGCTCGCGCTTCATGGCGGTGAGGATTTCGAGCTGCTTTTTGCTGTTCCCGCCCGCAAGGCAGAACGTTTTGAGGAAGCGTATCCGCCCGGTTTCCCACCGCTCAGCCGAATCGGGTACTTGCGGCGCGCGCGCGGCATTGTCTGGGCTCCCAGGTCCGGCACAGCACCCCAACCCCTGAATGCCGCGGGCTTCGACCATTTCCGCATCTGAAGAGGCCAGATTCCATGTGGAATGCTATCCTCAGGGAATCTACCGGCCGCGAGATGCCCAGGCCACCGGCCTATATCACCTGGTCGAGGACAACTTCGACGAGCTCGTGCGCGTTTGGGATGACAGCTACGAAAAACAGCACGGCTTCTGGCGCCCCATCATCCGGCATGTGGTCGAACAGGATCTTGAGTGCGGGGACCTCCGCTGTGGTTTTGCCCGGCTTCGGTGCGCATCG
>JBEKYG010000297.1:0-6569 GCA_049511215.1 Acidobacteriota bacterium
TTGCGGCGTCGGGAAGCGAGGCGATATTGGCTTTCTCAATCCAAGGACCGAATCCGATCTTGAAGAAGTCCGTGCCGCATTCGCGAAGCTCGAGTCGCCAGACGCGTGGCCAATCGGCAAGCTTCGATTCAGCGATCGCCGAAAGTATCAAAGCGGCAGCCTTTGCTCGGAGTTGATGAAACTCCAGCAGCGGCAGTAGCTTTTCAACGCATTGCTCGCCGCTCTCTGGAACGAGGTGTGACAGAAACGATGCTTCATCAAATGCTGCCGCACGGATTCGAACAAGCGCCGTCAGCTCCCCAAGAAGTGCGCGCACCTCCGTTGACAGTTTGGAATACCGTTCAGGTACAATAACAAGCGCTTTGGCAGGGTCAGTGGATAGGAGCACTTCCAAGAGACTGAGTGCTGCCGCCGCGGTTCCATATTCGGACCACAGTCGTTCGGGATTGACTGACAAGGCGCTCATGACGGCATCAGGATCTTGTTGGGTAGCTCGATACGCTTGCCAAAGCAACCGCGACAGTAGCACTGGATCAGCTTCACGTTTAACGCATTCAATCACGGTGCGCGAAACGTCATCGCGGCAAAGGGGGGCGACTGCCTGGAGAGCATTTACAGCCCGAATTCGTTTTACAAAATCATCAGATCGAAGATCAGCAAGAAATCGCTGAAAGGCTTCAGGATCAGCAAACGAAGAGGCAACGACACGAGTCTCGTCGTATTTTTGGAGAAGAAAATCAAACGCTGCGAACTGAACTTCATCCTCGGCGAACTGATCGGTCGCTAGCGATTCGTATTTCGGCAAGAACTTGAGAATTTCGGCTGCCGCTGCTTTACTGTCGATGTTTTCCAACACACGAATCGCTCTCCCCAGCGATCGACGCTCGCTTTTCCAGTCGTCTCGTTTCAAGCCGCCCCGAATTGCTGACAATCGATTGAGCGAGAGCCGAAATTGCAGTTGCACGGCCTGGATGACCACCTTTGGCGCATAGCGGGCAATGCTCCAAAGTGCACTTTGGGCGAGACTCCGATCATCTTCATCAGTATGGACGAATCGACGAACTAGGTCCTTCCGAGCCAGCTCGCTCCGCAAGGCCAATCGACCAAGAGCGTCCTGGGCATGCCAAGCGTCAGAATCCTGCCGCGCAAGCGCCAAGAGACTGGCATAAACACAGGGATCCGATGGGTGGTCGCATGCCACAAGTCCTTCTGCAGCCGGGCCAATCCATTTCTTGTCGATCCGAAAGAGATCGGCTGCAAACTGAGCAGGGTTCTCGGCCGACGTCACTAAAGCAGAGACCAGTTCCGAGTCTGCATCTGACAATCGTTCATTGATCGCCACTACCGTCAGGTTCTTCGAATGGATCAGCTTCGCAAAGAGCCTCGCCTGCATCCGCCCGTCGGGGATCTCTGCTGCGGGGCCGAAGGACAACAGGCCAAAGTGAGCAAGTCCCCGTGTGATCGCGTCGCCATCACTCCCGACAGCAGCTACGACGACGTCGGTGACTTGCCTCCGGCTTTGGGGACTGTATCCACTGTCGCAGAGCAATTCGACGACTCGCTCGAAAGCCAGTCGTACATCATTCGAATCAAAACCTGTGTACTTAGCCGCTTCACCGATGGACTCCTCGATTCGATCATCGATGAGTCGACCAAGTCCCTGTTGCGTCAGCGAGTCGAGGACATTGGCTGTCGCGACATGTTCGGCAGAAAAGACCGCGTCGAGAGTGTAGGGATGCCGTAGTTCGGCATATGTGGGGTCCCGAAGGAGAAGCGCCATGACCTCAGGGTCCGGCTCATCCAACCTATTTTGAACGGCCCGCTGGAGTTCGTCATCAGAGAACACGAGCATCGAGTGGCTCGGTGGCGGGTCAGAAGTAGCCGAGCCGATCGACTTCGCCCCTTGGGGGTTTTGATCAAAAACGAGTGATGACTGTACGTGAGAAAACGGATGAAGATTTCGGAGCAAGTCGGCCTGGCACGAGATGACAAGCTTGAGGCCTGCGGCCTGAGCCTCGCGGACGAGGCGTCCGAGCTGATCAGCACACCGAACACGCTGTGTGCCCTCCGGCCGCAGGTCATCAACGATAATTATTGCCGGGCCGAATTCGCTATTTCCGGCCGCGGCCAGTTTGCTGAGGATCTCACGGTCATTCATCCTCGGCGGGGCGAGCAGAGCAAGCGCGGTATGAATTAGGGACTCCAATGACAGGTTGAGCGGGTCTGGCCGCGACACAATGACTCGCGGATGGCCGTTGAGTATCTCGGACGCCCATCTCATGAGAGTCCACGATTTGCCCATGCCGCTTACGCCCGTCAGCACAAAAAGCGGCACTGCGGAGTCGAGGAACTCCTGCAACGCTCCATCCGGACCCTGTCTGGAAATGCACAACTCGGCACGGAACGGATGCGATTGATTTGCGTTGTGCTGAGCAACTTGTTGATCACATGCCTTCAGGATCGATTCATTCAGCGGATATGAGGTGGTGAAGTCGTGATCCGTAACCTTGGACAGCCACTCCAGATCATAAACACGGATGACGCCAGGCGATGATGATGCGTCCTCCAACAGTGCCGCTTGAATCCTTCGCGAAGCGGCGATAGCCAATTCGCGGTCTCCCGCAAACTGGCGACCGAGCGCCTCATTAATCTCGGCGACCAGCGCGTTGCGATGGACTGGCACTTCGTTGGCGAGATTCTTGATGATTTCGATCGCCCGCCGTCGGATGACCGCCTCGGAAAACTGTGGTAGTACCTTGTGGAGACGCGTGACGATTGCATTCAGAGCTTGCTTACATTTCGTCTGCTCACCCGGGACTTTGGCGAAACTCCGAAGTTTGTCGGAACGGATTTCTTGAGTTGTGATCAGCCGAACATTCCAAGTCTTGTTCTCGCTTTCCGAGCGGAAACTATTGCAGACGAAATTGCTGAGCAGATTCCCCTCTAGGATCTTGCTGACTGTCCAGGCGAGAGCCGTTGACTTTAGTTGAACCCATTCATCCGAGTCAGCTGTGGGTGCGGCGATAAGCTGTGTGGATTTACTCTCCTCACTGTCAGGTGAGACGGGAGCAGTGGGAGTGACCAGAAGGTCATTCCCCGCAAAGAACCTGACCGACGATACTTTGCGGCACAGCAGGAGCCAAACCGCGTACAGCAGGTGGTAGTCGGTTCCCCTGATATTGCTGGCGTCGCCGAGCGCCTCTTTCCAAAGAAGGCTGTCAATGTCGGGATTCGTCATGTGTTCTACCGCAACACGGAACCCGTGCGCTGCTTGTCACGCCACCGGTCGAAAGAAGGCTACTTTGCCGATGAGAGACGATTTATGAGCAATGATCATCACGCGGCCCGTCTTATGGTGATAGGCTCTCCGGTCGGATAATCGGAATTGACTGCATTTCGGATCGAAGCCTGGGGGCGACCGCCGGTAAGGTTCCAAAATACAAGATCTTATGCCAACTTCGGTCGGGCGCTCTGCGGCTGCCCCTCTCGCTGGCGGACCCGATTATACCTCAAAACAGGTTCTGGAAACCGGGCTTTGGGCACACTTCTGTCCAAGATCCGCTTTACATACCGTGTGCTAAGCGAATCACACTCCGTCCTCATCGGGTTTACGAGAAAGTGGAGATGTATGGCGCAAGCGGGACTGGCTCCCGAATTTGCTGACAAACGTGCCTCATTTTTATCCCAGCACTATCCGTGTCGTCTTTGACTTTACAATGCAGAACCTGGATACGAGAATCGGCCCAAGGAGGAAAACATGGAGTGGGATTTACTCACGCAGAACAGTTGTAACGGGCCGGAAGTCATCTCAGCTTTGCAGAAGCACATCCGGAGAGGAGAAGAGGTCGAGGCTTTGAAGTGTGCCTACGAACTGGTCCCCAAGTACGAAAAGTGGTTGTGGCGGCGATTAATCGTGATTGCCCTGGAGGATATCGGGCCGGCGAATCCTGATCTGCATGTCCAAGTGAGGGCTCTTAGAGATACCTACTTCGAATTCAGGCAGGAAGATAAGCGGGGATCGGAAGTCTTGGTTCTGTCGAACGTGATCCTGTTGATGTGCCGTTCACCGAAATCGAGAATTGGGGATGAGTTCGGCTGCTACTGCATGAAGCAATGGAAAGACGAGAGGGGCGTGCAGATTCCCGATTATGCTCTCGATGGTCACACAGCCAGAGGGAAGCAATTGGGGAGGGGCATGCCGTTCTTCCTGGAAGAGAGTGCAAAGCTCGTTCCGGAGCCTACCGATCACAATCCGTACAAGAAGCAAGCGGAAGAATACTGGCTCGGCGGTTTCAGAGGGGGCCCGGTAGGATCGCCGCTGGGAAAGAACGGCAAGGATAAGCCGCAGGGCGATCTCTTTTAAGGATCGGAATTCCAACATACAAACGTGAGGGCGCCAGGTTCGGCGCCCTTTTTGTTTTTTGGGGAGAGGTCGCACGCATTGCGACTCGACTGGTATGGCGAAGAAGAAAGCGATCTGGGTGGCTGATGCCGAATCACAGCGGGGCACTGAGAATCTCAGAGAGTCGAGGAGAGGAAAGAACCCGAACAGCCTTCGCAATCTTCGTAAGTGGAAACCCGGACAGTCCGGCAATCCGAAGGGAAGTGTTAAGAATGAACACAGCCTCACCTCCTTGCTTAGGAAAGAACTCGAAGCGATTTGCCCTGCCGACCAGAAAGGCCGTTCATGGAAGGAGTTGATTGTCGAGGCGATGATGCGGCTGGCGATCAAGGGAAACTCTACTGCCATCAATACGGTGTTCGAACGCATCGAAGGCAAGGTCAAAGATGAAGTCGACCACAGCGGAACTGTGAAGGTGGTCGAAATTCCCGCCACTGCAAAAGATGAAGAAGAGTGGGAAGCGGAGTGCAGGGCGGAATATGACAGACGGAATGCAACCGGCACCAGTGTGGCTGGCACAGCCGGGCCCCCAAAGGTGGCTTCTTAGTTCTCCGATAGATGAGGTGTTCTTCGGTGGCGCCCGGGGAGGTGGAAAAGCACAGCCTCTTGACGCCAAGGTGTTAACACCTTTCGGCTACAAAGCAATGGGCGAAATCGCCCTTGGGGATTGCATTTCAAACCCAGATGGGTCCAGCGCCAAGGTAGTTGGAGTATTCCCACAGGGAGTATGCGACCTTTACCGGCTGACATTCATTGATGGCGCTTCGACTGTTGCGAGCGCGGATCATCTCTGGCTGGCCTGGAAAACACACTGTAGGATCAAGGCTGATAGGCGCTACTTTCCTTTTGATGATGCCAGCAAGATAAAAGGCAAGCTCTACCGGACCTCCGATTTTATCGACGCGCTTGAGCGAGACGGCG
The DNA here is from genome assembly GCA_049511215.1 of Acidobacteriota bacterium. Taxonomy (GTDB): domain Bacteria; phylum Acidobacteriota; class UBA6911; order UBA6911; family UBA6911; genus JAFNAG01. The sequence continues at coordinate 5,324 of JBEKYG010000297.1, forward strand.
TCAATGTCCTGATTCCATTGACAAAGCCGACTACTTTTACCGTTACAGATCGCAACGGTGGGCTCCCGGTTGACCCATGGGTGCTTGGAGCATTGTTGGGCGACGGTTGCCTTCGCAACGGCTATATCCGAATAACCTCAGCGGATCAGGAAATCGTTGATCGGATGCGCATTCTGTCCGGGGCCGTGGTTGAGCCGACCTGCAAAGGGTCTGAAATTGACTTTGTCATTAGATCCGAACAACTTGGATTCGAACTCGATAGACTTGGCGTCTACGGATGTACTGCTGACAAGAAATTCATTCCGAGGGCGTATCTCTACGGGTCTGGGGAAGCACGGTGGAAGTTAGTCCAAGGACTCTTTGATACGGATGGCTATGTTGACCGCCGAGGGCACTGCTCGTATACATCGGTTTCGCGTGAACTTGCCGACGGTGTTCAGTGGCTCTCAAGGAGTCTCGGATTCAAGGCGACGTTGACTACGGGCTCCGCTGGATATCGGGATGTCGACGGAAATTTTCACCAGTGCAAAGACGCGCACACCGTCTACCTTCAGGGGCAAAACACAAAGAACCTGTTTACCCTGAGCCGAAAACTGGACCGCTGCAGAGAATTTAACGGTGGCGTTTCGATTCCGGCGAGACGACTGATCTCTGTCAAGCCGATCGGCCCGGGTGAAGCGCAGTGCATTCAAGTCGATCATCCGAATGGGCTTTATATCACCGACGATTTCATCGTCACCCATAACACCGACGGGCTTCTTGGTGACTGGATCCGGCATGTAATCGAGAATGGTGGAAAGGCGAACGGCATCCTATTCAGGAAGCACTACAAGCAGTTCGAAGAGATCATCCGGCGGGGAAAGCAGATCTTCGTCCCCCTGGGTGCAAGGTGGGCGCCCGGGTCCTACTCGTTCATTTGGGGCCACGGCGCTCAGTTAAAGCTCAGGCACCTGGAGAAGGATGATGATGCCGAAGAGTACCAGGGCCATTCCTACAACTTCGCTGCGTTCGATGAATTGACGAACTGGGCTACGCCGAAGCCTCTGGACAAGATCAGGGCCACGCTCAGGTCCGCGGAAGGCGTCCGATGCGTCCTGAGATCCACGGGCAACCCTGGCGGCCCAGGCCACAACTGGGTCAAGGATCGGTACGTAAGCCCGGCGAAGCCTCTGACCAGGTTCTTTCACGAGACGGTTCTCGAAGACGGGACGGTCGCCAGAACCAAGAGAATCTATATCCCGTCGAA
>JBEKYG010000298.1:0-6567 GCA_049511215.1 Acidobacteriota bacterium
ATTGCGCATCGACTCGACGATGGATACTGGATCATTGGATAAGCCCGAAGAACAGAAGCCGCGGGCGCGCCTGCCGGCCGCCCCAACCAACCGCAGGGAGTTGCGCGACAGAAACGTGTCAGGGCTTCTCGGCTTCCGGGTACAACAGCGCATTGAGCAGGAATTTATACGTCCCGTGCGTTTGCGCGCGGTTCTGGCAACGGATGCCTATCAGTATCATCCTGCCCTCTTTGTACTTGGTGTCCACCACCGCGGCTTTGCGGGCGATCACGTTTTCGCCGATCAGCCAGCCGCTCATCAAAAGATTGTCTTCCGGATAAGCCGCCACCACCTTCCGGTCCCAATCGTAGGGCGGCATGAGCGTCTCAAACGCGGGGCAGTTCACGAACATGGCCGCCGTTTCCTTTGGCATGCCGTAGCCGATCGGCGTTTCGTTGTCTACCAGGATTTTGAGGATCGAGGTCGGGCAGAAGAAGCGGGTCCGATCGACGCCCTGAAGGACATTGCGCGCCGGCGCTTCGAGATCGTTCATCGCCAACTCGGACGCGTTGTTGAGGGTTACGAGGATGCCGCCCTTCTCGACAAACGTCTTCAGATTGGCCACTCCTTCCGGTTCAATGCCTCCTTCATACTCGGGCGGCATCTTGGGTTCGGGCCGGCGCGCTGCCGCGGGCTCGGCTCCCGCCCCCCGGCCGCCGCCGGGGGGCGTGCCCTTGATAACATTCGCACTCTCGTCGGCGAAGACGATGACGTCAAAATCGGCCCGCAGGTCGGGTTTCTTGTCCTTGGTGCCCTTGATGTCGTCGTTGTGAATCGTCTTGTACGGAATGTTCATATCGTCGAGGACGTAGCGCGTCCAGCCTTCATCCATATTGGCGCGCCAGCTCTGATACAGGCCGACACGATGGAACTTTACGGGAGCCTTTGCGACATCCGCAACATCATCGACGTCGAGAACGGCGAGGTGATATTTCTCGAGCAGCGCCGGCAATGCTTTCATGACCTCCGGCGAGTTCTTGACCAGGAAACTTCCTGCTGGAAGTTCGGTGCCCTTCTTTGCGACCTTCGCCTTGGTGCGCCAGATTTCCGCGTTGTCCTTGAGCAGCGCGAAAGCCACGGCATACGACAGGTTCACCTGGGAGTTCAGCGCGAGGTACGCGGCCTTGCCTTGTCCCGCCGGCGCCTTCGGATAAGGAACGCCGCTGATCTGCTCCAGCTTTGCCTCGAATGGCTCGTCCACCCGATCACACGTGACCCCCATCTGCAGCGGCAATGTCCAGCCGGCATTATCGTATGGCGGGACCGGAGGGCCGCCCGGGTACTGGCGAATGTCCGGATACTTTTGTCGGTCGAGCAGCGACCAGGCGTACGTCTTGTACGGTTGGGCCATCTTGACCACGAACGAGCCGGCAGGGTAGAGCTTCCCTCCGGCAACAAAGTCGGCCTTGGCCTGGTGAATCTCGACGCCTCCGATCATCAGCACATCAAGCATCTTCAACATGGTCGGATAATCGTGCTGGCGGGCCGGAATCACGAACGCAAAGGGCTGCCCTGTATCCACCTTCTCAATCGAGTTCTTGTACATGGTATAGAAATTGGTGAGGAACTCCTCTTTTTGAAACGCGGCGGTCTTGAGCGCGCTCTTCGAAAGAGTCAGCTCGTAGTCCACGAGGTCGCGCAGCCGCCACCAGCCCCCCGGCCACGGATCGAGAAAATCCATCCGTTTCTCATAAAACGGTGTGGAGAGCTCGCTCGGCTCGATCTGGATCGGAGACGCCACGCGCACCGACGCTCCCTCGCTCAGGATGCCGATGACATTGTGCATCCAGGGTGTGTCATCGCCGCCGCCGATGGGCCAGGCGGTGTAGGAGCGCCCGTTGACGACCCCGGTATGCCCGTCTCTTTGCAGGTCGAACGCCATACCCGCGCCGATCAGATTCACGCCGCGCCACACGAGCGGCTGAATCCCCGGCAGCGGCGGATCCATATAGGGCGGCACGAAAAGTCGTGCGCCGGTGGAGCCCATCTGGTGCTCGTCGATTTCAATCGGGGGCAGGTAATCCTGGTAAAGAAGCCTGGATACCGCCTTGCTCTCTGACAGGTTGTTCATGTACAGGTCGCGGTTGTTGTCGTGGCCGGAATAATGATGGTACAGCCACGGCATGCTGCCGCCCTCGTACTCGGTGCCCACATATTTCCTGTACCATTCGACGACCATCTGGTTGCCGTCCGGATTGATGGTGGGAACCAGAAGCAGAATGACGTCGCCGAGGATCTTGTTGGAGTCATAAGGCGTCTTGCCGGTCACGAGATCATAGGCAAGCTCCATGGACATCTGCGACGCGGCGATCTCCGTTGCGTGGACCGAACACGTGATGGACACAAGGGCTTTGCCTTCTTTGACCAGTTTCCCGGCCTCTGCTGCTGAAGTCACTCGCGGGTCGCGCAGCTTGTGGTTGATCTCCTTGTACCTGTCCAGTCTTGCGAGGTTCTCCGGCGTGGAAATCGCGGCCATGATCATCGGCTTCTTCAACGTCGACTCGCCGATGGTGAAGAGCTTCAGCTTCGGTGTTTCCTGAGCCAGTTTCTGGAAATAGGCCGTGATCTGGCCGTAGTCGGCCAGCTTGCGATCCGCACCCACCTTGAACCCGAGGAACTGCTCTGGCGAGGTCTGGGCCTGGACAAGCCGGGCAGATCCAAGAACCAACAGCCACAACAACAGGACTTTGCAGGATTTCGTCATTGCGACTCTCCAATGGAAAATGATGCCCTATTATCGCGCACGCAAGCCGATTTCAAACAGGAAAAACACCTGGGTCGAAAGGCTTATCGATTTGAACCCACTTCACCAATTCTCTTGAGGATCATCTCCCAGACATCGGTCAATTCGAGACGGCGGGACCAGTCGGCAATGTAAGTCATATCCACTTAGTCCCGGCTTTCTCGTCCCAGTCCGGGTGAGTGTCTCGGATGTCTAACCCGTTGGCTGTTGCGGAACTGAGTATCGAAAGGGGAGCGGTCGCGCTGCTCATGCCGATTTCAGCTCGCAGACAGCTCTTCGAATTGCCGGATGAGTTGGCGACCAGGATCAGCATCGAGTTCTACGCCGATCCAAGGGACGCGTTCCTCAAGTGCTTCCCTAAATGATCTTGTGCGGACCAAACACCGCGTGCCGGCAAGAACCCGATAGGCCCCAAAACCGATGGTTCAGGCACTCTTGCGGTGCCGATCTCGTGTTGGAATGACAACCCATTTTTAAATAGTTTTGGGACCTTCAATTTTGAATCAGCCAATCACCACTAATCAGGGACAAAACCGTTTTCAGCGAGGCTTATGGTCCGACACAGTTCGGCGACAAGTAGAAGCGGCTCGTTGAGGCGACGGGCCGGAAACAGTTTTGACAGGTTATTGACCCGAACGGGACTTGGGAGTAAGGCCCCTCGGATGGCGGGCCGGGTGCGATGCAGTGCCGGCAAGTCTGCCGTGTAGACACGGGCAGTATTGCGTCGTTCATCGAAGGTTCGGAAGTTTCTGGAACCGGGGAAGGGAGCGCAGCGGCGCCCACGTCGGTTCCACGCGGAGCAGGCCCAAAGAGATTTCGCCCGGAATGGAAAGCAGATATTCAATCTGGTCGAAGGCTTTATCATATTCGCCGGCCATCGTATAGACCCTGGCAAGATCTGTGGCACGGAGCGCTCCTCTGTAAGCTTCTTTCGAGATGGGGAGAATCTCAGTAGCCTTCAAGGCCGCGCGAATCGCGTCTTGCCTGCGACCCAAACCGGCAAGCGCTATACCCAGGGCGCTGTGATAGCGTGAATCCTGAGGATCTTCTTTGATCTTCCCCTCCAGCCGCTTCACGGCCGACTCATAATTAGATTTTTCAGCCTGGGATTGCTTTAAAAGGCCGTAAACCTGTCCCGAGAGCTGTCCTTTGGGAACGAAATACATCTCGTCGGAGAAAGCCTCCGATGAGAATGCAGCAAGGCGCTTTTGGGCATCCTCAAGTTTGTTTTCGAAGATATCGGTCAAAACCCACAAATAATCAATCAGGTTTGGATCAACAGCCCCGAGAGACTTGGAGGCCTCCTCCAGAGTCTGGCGTGCTCGATTGGTATCTCCCTGATTAAGATACAGGCGGGTTTTCCAGGAATAGGCCCGAGAATAATCGGGACGCAGAAAAAGAGCCCGAGTGTACCACTTCTCTGCTTCATGGTAATCTCGTAACAGCGCGTAGGTTTCGCCGAGGTTGAAGGCAATGGTGTTTGATTGAGGATCAATTTCCGCAGCCTTCTTGAGGTTATCGACGGTTTCATTCATCTTGCCCTGACGTCTCTTAACATAAGCGACATATTCCAAAGCAAAAGAGTCCCCGGGCCGCTTCTTCTGTGCCAGCGCGAAATGATTCAGGGCTGTGTCGTAATCCATTTGGCACTGATAAAAGTATATACCCAATGCGATCTGAGTTTCCGGATCGTCCGGGTCGATTTGCATTGCCCTATCCACTGCCCCCTTTGCCTTTAATATCCGTTCAGCAGTGTGGTCAAAGTGGTACCAGTAGTATCCAACCTGTGCTTCTGCCAGCCTCGCGTAAGCCTGCAGAAAATGCGGATCCACGTTTGCCGCCTTTTCGTAGTTGTCTATGGCAAGCCGTAGCGTATTCTCGGTGTCCCTTCCACGGTAAAAATATTCGTTGGCACGCAGGTAATAATCGTAGGCTTCCGGGTTTTGAGTAGGTTCAGCCTCAAGGCCCTTCTGCTCAGTGCCGCGAAGCGCGGCCCCCAGAGCTTCAACAACCCTTGTGGAAATGTCCGACTGAACCTCGAATACGCTCGTAATCGGCCGATCATATACCTCTGCCCACATGGGAGTGGCATCAGAGACTTTCACAAGCGTGGGGGTTATACGCACGCGCCCGGCGCTGCCCGGCGCCTTTTGCCAGCGGATGGTCCCCGACAGCACGTAATCCACACCAAGTTCCTGGCCAATCTGCTTCAATGATTTCGTGGTTTTCTTGTACTGGATCGCACTGTTTCGCGCGATGACGCTCAACTCGGAAACACCTGCTATTCGCGCAATGATTTCGTCGGTAATGCCGTCTGCAAAATACTCGTCCTCTGGAAGCCCAATATTGTCGAATGGCAGCACAGCCAGTTTCTTCTTGGCCGACGGTGCAGTCGGCTGCTCGCGCGTAACGTATAGAGTGCCAATTGCTGCCAGAATCGCCAAAACGGCGACTACCGCGATCAAACGCCATTTCCTTTTGAAAACCTGAATCAGCTTGTTCGAGCTACTGCGATCCGTCTTGGGAAGAATCCTCTCAGTAACGGGAATGCCCTTTTCAATCCTGCCAATCTCGGACAGCACCTCGTCAGCGCCCTGATATCTCTTTTCTTGGCGCTTTTCCAAACAGCGGAGTATGAGGGAGCTGAGGTCTGCTGTTATTTGAGGATTAATCTTGCTTGGGTCTTGAGGAGGTTCAGTCTTGTGTTTCAGCGCTACGCTTAACGGTGTGTCTCCTTCGAAGGGCAATCTCCCGGTCAACATCTCATAAAGGACAATCCCCAGCGCATAGATGTCCGAGCGCTTGTCGGCCTGCTGGCCATCTACTTGCTCCGGGGACATGTACTCCGGGGTTCCCATGATCGCGCCTGGATCCGTAATGCCTCTGGTTTGGAGACAGCGGGCCAGGCCGAAATCCATGATCTTGGCGTTCCCATCGGGATCGATCATGATGTTGCAAGGTTTGAGGTCTCGGTGGATAATGCCAAGGCGATGGGCTTCGGAAAGACCTTCGCAGACTTGCCTTGCTATCGAGACAGCTTGGCCCGGGCTGAGCCGCCCCATCATGTGAATAATGCTTTTAAGGTCTTCGCCGCGTACATACTCCATCGTGATATAGTGGGTGCCCCCGTGCTCGCCAAGGTCGAACATGCGGCAGACGCTCTTGTGCGCGATCCCGCGTGCCAGTTTCAGCTCTTGGCTGAAGCGCTCAACGGCGCCAGGATCACAGGCGATGTCGGGCCGTATCAGTTTCAGCGCGACCTTCTCTTTAACCTTTTTGTCGAAGACCTTGTAGACCCTGCCCATCCCGCCTCTTCCCAGCTCCTCGATAATCTCATACCTGTCGGCGAAGATGCTTCCAGTCGATAATTCGCGAACCACGGCTGGCTGTGCTGCAGCTGCGGTCGGAAGGCTGGCGCTCTCGTGAGGCAGCTTAGCACCACATTTGTTGCAGAAGCTGCTTTCGCCGGGGTTATTGGCGTGGCAGGCGGGACACTTCATTCCCCATCCTCCCGGGTGATGAACCATGAACTAGGACATACGTGAATTGATGCAAAGCTGCCAAACTCCGATCATTTCGGAATCCATATTGAAACTGGCTCATTATCCGCATTTCAGTTCGCAATATCAACCATGGCTGCCAGAGTGCCCTGAATTGTCCCGATTCGGAGACCCCGTTGCGGCCACAACTTGCCCTGTCATTTCCGCCCAGTTGGCGAGTTGCGGCTCGCATCCTGTTGCACGGTCCCCTTTGGCACTCCTGTTCTTCAAATGCAGCACCCGATT
>JBEKYG010000299.1:0-6558 GCA_049511215.1 Acidobacteriota bacterium
CACGGATTCCACGGATTTCACGAATTTATATGCATATGGCATGCGCGTATCGAGGCGCACCAAATAATGCCGTCGTCTTTGCCTGCATCCTGGAGGCTGCAAGAAACACCGCCTTTTGGTAGTGCCTTCATAAAACCCGTGGAATCCGTGAAATCCGTGGCAGCTTTTTGCTTTTAAAGGACATCTCGATGACCACAGGGCTAAACAGGTACCATATTACTAACCGTCAGATCCGTGCACTTCGGCAAAGAACCTAAAAATCTGAGCGCCGAGATCGCAGAGACGACCACTAAAGAGCAGGGGAAGGTCTCCGCGGACTCTGCGGTGAGTTTTTGGGCTGCGGCTATGCCGCTTCGATTCAATCCTGGCATGTTTTTTGTTTGCCTGTTCATGGCATATATTATTCTGGCTGGTAGCGAGGGTTCTATGACAAAACGAGATAGATTCAAGCTCATCGTGGCGCTGACCGCTGTATCTTTCTCATGGCTTGGAGCCGGCAGCGCCGTGGAGATGGAAAAGAAGGAATCCCGCCAAGAGGGCGAGTACAGGGTCTATTCGTCCGGCCGGGAAATCGGAGTCGAGAAATATGTGCTGGTGACATCTCAAGATGCCGTGACCAGCAGCTCGACCCTGGAGTTCCGCAATCCGGGAAATGGGCCCCAGAGGGTTTCGTTGGAATCCAGGCTGGAGATGAATGGGGCATACTTGCCGCACAGCTATGAGCTCAAGAGCGAGGTTGACGGGCAGAAAGGGAGTATCCGCGGTGAGTTCGCGTCCAACCAGGTGATTTTCGAATACAGCGGCAACGGGCGCTCATTCGGCAATGGATTGCTCGTGGGCGACCGTTACACGATACTTGATACCAACCTCTTCCACCACTTCATTTTTCTGGCCCGCCTCTTCAAATACGATAGTGGGGAGAAACCGCAGACCTTTGAGGTGGTCATCCCTCAGGACAGAGACACCGGGACGCTGAAGATCCGGGAACTCAACAAAGAGACCATCCTTATCCGAGGGAAAAAGTTCAACACGGTCCACCTGCTCGTAGACACGGGTTCGGTCCAGATTCAACTGTGGGTGGATAGCGCGCGCACGCCGCGCAAGATCGCTGTGCCAGACAAGGGCATAGAAGTGTTGCATAGCAACTAAGGGCTCGCGCAAGAATAACTTGGCATTTTGCTGCTGTCTCCCAGGCTTGAGAATCTTACGAAAGGGTGACATAGGAAATTGCAAGCCTGGGAGGCAGCAGCCCTGCGGGGCACGGCGGCGGGCGGTCATTTGCTGCGTTGCCGCTCCTCGACGATGTCACAACATCGCCTGCGTCGCGGCGCCTTGCATCTGCCCGCCCGGCGCTCGCGCCAAAATGCCAACTTATTCTTGCGCGAACCCTAAGGCAGACGCGCGGAGATCTGCAATGGGCCTGCCATGCCGTGCCCAGTGTGGTCAGCCGGATCGGCAGCCATCTGTCATTTCTGCTTCGGATTTATAAAATCCTTCGGATACACAGTGCCATATGGGGAGTATCTGCGCAGGGTCAGCCAGTACCCTTCTTCCGTCCCAATAAGGCCGAGATTGTCAGTGTAGAACTCCATCACCCGCGTCTTGTATGGCGGGAGCATCGCTTTCTGCCCCGCATGCCAGGAGTTAATAAATCGTTCGTCGAACAGCTGCTTTGCTGCCGTGAGCGCACCTTCATCCGTAACCTTCGTCAACGATTGCTTGCCGAAGGCCTCTTCATACTCCTTCGGATGAAGCCGCATGTAGATCGTTTTGAAGGTGGCCTTCAGAGGGTATGCGCCGAAAACGGTCTTGAACTTTTCTTGAGCAGCTTCCGGAGCCACAATGTCAGCCGTGCCGCCGCCGATGACGATCAGGATGGTGACGCCGGCCTCAGTCCTGCCGAGCGCCACGATCCCCTTGGGAGATTCGAAACTGGCAAAATCTCCGGTGAACTTCAGGTTGTTATAACTGTAGAGATCATCCTTGCCAACTTGCACGGCATAGAATTGAGCCGGCTTTGGCTCCTGCGCGAGCAGCAGCCCCAACGAACAAAGCATCACCAGGACGGCGATTTTGGAATAAACCTTGAGAGAACCGGTATCAGGCATCATCTTCGCCTCCTCCTGCTCCGGCCGGATAATCCGGCGGGAGCCCCCATCCGGAAGGCCAGGAAATCTGGCAAAAAAAAGAACCTCAGAAATGCCCAATGTCTGATTTGATGCCAACTTACTCAAAACATCCGGCACTGTAAAGCATAATCGGCGATTCAAGCAGGGGGCGGGAGGCCTGCGCTTTATGTGCTGCCGGCGGACGCACAGAGCGTGCGCCCAACCCCAGAGAAAGAGCGGACTTGCTAACCAAGACCCTTTCAGCAGTTCTGAATTTAGTTTGGAACTACGGGCGATCCTTCACGTAGAATGTTAGGTGCGCAATCATGAGCGTACGGAGGTGTTGACATGACTTACGAACCGAGTTCAGGGAGTATGTCGAGGCATTTGGTTTCCTTTTTCGTTGTCCTGTTCGTCCTCGGCTTGGGTATTGGGATTGGAACGCTGATATCCCATCAAGTCGTGGCCGTGGGCCCGCGAGACAGCCAGCTGAAAATCCAAACCGGCGGGACATCCTCAGCCGGCAGCGCCGTTCAGGCATTATCCCAGACTTTCGAGGAAGTCGCCAAACGCATCAGCCCGGCCGTTGTCAACATCAATACCGAAGAGGTTATCCGGCCTACAAGCCGCTCCGGTCGCGGGGGCAACAATCAGTTGCCGGATCTCTTCCGGCAGTTTATGCCCGACCAGGGGCAGGCGTTTACGCAAAACAGCCTGGGTTCGGGCATTCTCGTCGATCCGAAGGGCTACATCATTACCAACAACCACGTGGTGCAAGGAGCCTCGAAGATCAAGGTGAATGTCAAGGATGGCAAGGAATACAAAGCACACGTCATCGCAGGTGATGACTACGCCGACATTGCCGTGATCAAAATCGATGGCGACCAGGATTTCCCCTCGGCCAAGATCGGCGACGCCAAGGCAATGAAGGTCGGGGACTGGGTTATGGCCATAGGCAGCCCCTTTGGTCTCGAACAGACCGTCACTGCCGGCATTATATCCGCCACCGGCCGCATCTTCTCCGAGAGCAATAACCTTTCGATGCTATTCAACGATTATCTGCAGACCGATGCGGCCATCAACCCGGGGAACAGCGGTGGCCCGCTGGTCAACATGAACGGCGAGGTGGTCGGCATCAACAGCTTCATCAGCACGTCCAGTCGCTCCAGCGCCGGCGTCGGGTTTGCCGTGCCATCGCACATCTTCGTCAATGTCTATAACCAGATCCTGGAGAAAGGCAAGGTAAGCCGGGGATATCTTGGCGTGAACATGAACGCAAATTTCCCATTCACCCCGGCGATGGCCGAGTACTTCGGCGTGAAGCAGGGTAGCGGCGTGCTCATCACAAGCTATCCCGCAGACCCCGCGGACAAAGGGCCGGCGGAAAGAGCGGGGATCCAGCCGGAAGATGTGATCATTGAATTTGACGGCAAGAAGGTATCCGAGGTCCAGGACCTTCGCCTGGCGGCGGCCAACACACCGCCCGGGCGAACCGTCAATGTCAAAGCCGTCCGCTTCGGGGCCGTGAAGGACTTTTCGATCACGCTGGGAGAAAGACCGCCAGAACGTACCCAGGCGAACCCGGGCTTCAGCTTCGAGGAAAAGACGGAGCCGAAGCCGGAGATCGGCATGAACATCGACAATGTTCCCTCACGCATCGCGCGAGCCCTCAGCATTACGGGCGGCGCCCTTGTCGTTTCCGTCAGTCCCGGCAGTCTGGCCGAAGAAGCGGGCATTATCGGGCAGCAGAATCAGCTCGGCTACTTTGACATCATCGAGGCGGCAAACGGCAAGAAAATTGATGTGGCTCTGGATATGGTCGGCATCCTCAAGGATCTGAAGAGCGGCCAGTCCGTGGTCATCAAGCTCCTGCGTGTCCAACCGGACCAGTCAGGCGCCTTCGGCACGAGCGTCGGCTACACCAGCCTGATCAAGCCCTGATTCGATTTTGGAAACCACTGACAACTGGTGACGGATTTGATAGGGACGGGGGGAACCGAATTCAAACGGCTCTCCCTACCCTTATCATTAGACCTTGCCACGCAAGAACTGTGCGGCGTTAGCTCGCATCTTCATCAACGTCTCAGGCTTGAAGAGTGATTCGGGTGTCTTGTATCTCCGCCGAAATCGAGGGCCGAGTTGGTGTGCTTCTGTTAATCCCAAATCACTCAGTCGAACGATTCCCGATAGAGTTTTCCACCTTCTCCCGATTTGAAATTGGCGGTTGAAAGGGCTATGCTGGTCACCTCAATGCCGGCGCGGTCTTAGCCCGCATTTCTCACCAGGTTTCTACTGCGGCGGCGGATCCGGGCATGTCTACTGCGTTGCGCTCGGTCGGGCTCCTCGATGTACTGTCGAGTACGCCTGCGGAGCCCTCCGGTCGCGCGCCTTGTATCCATGCCCGTCTGCGCCGCCTCGCTACGAAACCTGGTGAGAAATGCGGGCTGGGTGTGTGCGCCTTTTGAAAGGGGATTTCTGATGATACAGCCTGCAGAGCGAACCAGAAAAGTCGAGTACGCTATTCGCGATATTCTGATCATAGCAGAACAAGCCAAGGCCGCCGGCAAACAGCTTCTTTACCTGAACATTGGCGACCCGATGGCGTTCGATTACACAACCCCGCGGCACATGATCGAAGCGTGCTATCGGGCACTGCTCGATAACCACACCGGTTACGCGAATTCATCGGGTCTGCTGGAGGGCCGCGAGGCAATTGGCAACGCAGTGCGGCGCAAGGGCATCAAGAGCTGGCTCGACCTGTTTGTCACCTCCGGCGCATCGGAGGCCATCGAGCTTTGTTTAACCGCGCTGGTGAACCCTGGAGAGGAGGTTCTGACCCCATCGCCGGGCTATCCGCTCTACTCGGCGGTGCTAGGGAAGATTCAGGCACAGAATGTCCCCTATTACCTCGATGAAGAGAACAACTGGGAGCCGGACATCGCCGACATTAAGAACAAGATCACTCCGAAAACGCGGGCCCTGGTGTTGATCAATCCCAACAACCCGACCGGTTCGCAATACTCGCGCGAAGTTCTGGAGGAGATCGTCAAGCTCAGCATTGAGCATAACATTGTGGTCTTCTCGGATGAGATCTACGACAAGCTGGTGCTTGACGGCGAGGACAGCACCTCGATCGCCTCGCTCTCTGACGAGGCACCGATCATCACCCTGAACGGCCTCTCCAAGAGCTATCTGGTACCGGGATTTCGCATCGGCTGGGCGGTCGTAACCGGCAAGAAAGAGATGTTGTCGGATTACCTCGACGCGGTTAACAAGTGCCTCCGGGCCCGATTGTGCGCCGTGACCCCGCTCCAGTATGCAATCAAGCCCGCGCTCGAAGGGCCGCAAGAGCACATCGCGGAGGTGAAGGCGAAGCTGCGGCGCAGGCGTGATATCACTTACAGCCGGCTGAATGCGATACCCGGCATATCGTGCGTCAAGCCCACGGCCGCCTTCTATGCATTCCCGAGACTCCACATCGATCAGCCGGATGGCCAGTTTGTGGCTGATCTCATCCGTGAGACCGGGGTTGTGGTCGTGCATGGCGATGGTTTCGGCCAACGTCCGGGGACGCGCCACATGCGAATCGTCTTCCTCCCACAGGAACAGATCCTCGAGGAAGCCTTTGACCGATTGGAAAAGTTTATGGCCCAGCGAGCCTGCAAGTGCGCTAAAGCCTAGCGCGCATTTCTCACGGGGTTTCGTAGCGAGGCGGCGCGGGCGGGCATGGATACAAGGCGCGCGACCGAGGGCCCCGCAGGCGTACTCGACGGTACGTCGAGGCGCCCGAGGGAGCGCAACTCAGTAAACATGCCTGGATCCGCCGCCGCGGTAGAAACCCCGCGAGAAATGCAGGCTAACATCGAGTGACGAATTTTAGATTCGTCACTCGTTATTCGTCAATTGTGAAGGGGGAAGTCATGAAGACCTTGCTGCTTTCGCGTAAAGACATAGAGAGCTTCTTCACGATGAAGATGTGCATGGAGGCTGTGGAGAAGGCATTTGCCGGTCTCTCGCAGGGAAATGCAACCATGCCGCAGCGCACGCCCATTCCGCTGCCCGAAAAGTCCGGGCTGGCGCTATTCATGCCGGCACACATCAAGAACCTCAATGCCCTCGGGACCAAAGTGGTTACGGTATACGCCGACAATCTTCGGAAGCATGACCTGCCCGCCGTTCTTGGAACCATTCTCCTCCTCGATGAGGATACCGGCTTTCCGGTGGCGATCATGGATGGTGGATTTCTCACGGCCATGCGGACGGGTGCGTCCAGCGGGGTTGCCACGAAATATATGGCGAGGCCGGATGCCAGCGTCGGCATGATTTTCGGCACCGGAGTGCAGGCATTCACCCAGGTTCTAGCGATTCATGAAGCGAGGCCGCTGCGCAAGCTGCTGGCGTGGTCGGTGGATAGCGAGGACGCGCGTCGGACCTTCGCCCGCAGAATCAC
>JBEKYG010000300.1:0-6534 GCA_049511215.1 Acidobacteriota bacterium
TCGTCGCCCTTAAATCGAAAAACTTACATTTCCATGTGAATTCACTGCGCTGGCTGCCGTAAAATCTGATCGGACGCAATACGTAACGAGAACAAAATTCCCGTTGCGCGGCGCATAACGGGGTAAAACAGGTGAATTTCAATGGCGAGGCCTGTGGAAAAATTGTGAAGATGGTTTTCATGTATCTATTTTAAGGGCTGAAAATAAAATAGTTACGGCGATATCAACAGGCCCCCGAGGCCTGTGGAAAAAGCCGCCAACTTCGAGGACTGTCCCCGAAATTCTATTGTGTGAAAGGGTAGGGGCTCACACCTAAAGCCTTCAATCGTTTCCGCAATTTGAGATCAAACGTGGCCAAATAATCATGTCTGCCGGACCGGGTTACTGCAACCAAAGCCGCATCGGCGTATTCCTCAATCTCGCGCGGCCACAAATCGCACAGATCCCCCCATGGCATCTTGTCGAGCACGACGATTCCCGGGAGTTCGATCAAATCTCGGACAGAAGCAGCCACTTCCTCCACGGTCCGCCTGTAAAGGTTGCGCAGGACATAGACCACTTCCGTGATCACAATCTGCTGCAGAAGCAGCTCATGTTTGCCTGCTGAAGCGCCTTCGAAGAGCTTGGCGGCGAGTGCCTGTTGCTCGAGGCTCCGATTTGTCAGGAAGGAGATTACGATGTTTGTGTCGATTACGATGCGGTTCATGCTTTAGCGGATCCTCTGCCTTTCCGAGCGCGAGCTATGTCGTTGGCAGCGGATCCCGGCCCGGTGCGAATCATGCCGCGCCGGCACAGGAATCCACGTCCAACGAGCCGAAGCCGCACGAGCCGCTGCTGAATGTCCCATTCCAGCACATCACCCCTGCGAATGCCGAGCTCTTCGCGGACGGTCCTCGGAATGGTTGTCTGCCCCTTGCTTGTGACGGTCGATTTGTTCACCTTGATTATCTCCTTACTTTATCGTATCTGTTGTAAGGAAGCCAGTCAATGGAAACGCGCTTGGCGGGAAGCATTTCTGGGATTTCTGGCCATTGGCTGCGCTAAGATCGCAATTCCTTCTTGATCAGGTTTCTGATTCCCCGTAGGGTTAAGATATTCGGCCGAGTCGGGAACGACTCCTCATCTATGGAAGCGCAGCATTTTAGCCAGCTGGCCGCAAGGCGAGTGTCGCCGATGGATACGGCAGCAAGGAATGCCAGCCGGGCTGCGGATGCCCTGTGGCGGAGGCGCCAGGATCGTTCAGCGCCTCCCAGTGCGGCCTGCCAATCTCGCTCCCTTAGGGCCGCGGCCGCCGCCGCCAGATGGTGCGCTGCGCTCGCAAGAACGGCGTCAAGATCTCCGAAGTTGCAGCCGCAGCGCCGGCAAGCGAAGTCCGGGCCTGCGTCATTTTCCCTTCCGCATACCGGGCAATGAATGCGCACGTCTCAGTCCTCCAGGTAAAAGAGGAGGTCGGCCAGCGAGTCGTTGATTGCCGACAGTTTCTGCCAGAGCCGCTCTCCAATGGCAACCGAACTTTCCTGAAGCAGACGACGGATTTCCACGGCGTCGTTTTCATTTAGGTTCTTCGCGAGCAGGACTTCGGCGCGCTTTCGCAAGTCCTTCGCCGTTGCCAGCAACGAATGGGATTCATGGGGGTCGGCCGGCGCATGCGCGTGTGACTCTGTGCCGACGAGAGCTGCCACATTTCGTCGCGCCTGCTCTAGATCGAGCACGCTCTTACCGCGGGTATCCATGGTCACGGTTCGGGAGAGTCCCGTGGCCTTTTCCTTCGCGGTGGCCTTGAGCATGCCGTTGAGGTCGAGGTCGAATTGGATCACGATTTTGTTTCCGGCTGAAACATCGGCCAATCCGTTAACCTTGAATTTACCGACAAGCGTGTTCTCCTCGGGATAATGCGCTTCTCCCTGATAGGCGCTCACTTCGACAGTTTCCTGGCCGTCGTACATGGTCTGAAACAGCTCCGACTTGCCTGCCGGCAGCGGAGTGTTGCGCGGGATGATCGGCACGCAGACCAGGCGAGGGAAATCGCTCTCAAAATCCATGGCTCCGGTACTGAGCGTATGAGGGGTGATGTCCACCAGAATCGAATGCCGCCTCTGTCCCGCGAGGACGCTGGCCTGAATCGCCGCGCCCATGGCAACGATGAGGTCGGGGTCGATCTCAAAGCGCGGCTCCAGCTGCAGCCGCTCCTGGAGCAACCGGTGTACCAACGGGGTGCGCGTGGCGCCCCCGACCAGCATAACCTTGCTGACGTCGCGTGGCGTTAACTTGGCGTCGCTCAAGGCGTGATGGAGGCATGCGAGCGTTTTCTCGAGTAGCGGGGAAATCATTTCTTCATAATCGGCGCGCAGGACTTCGAGCTCCAGATGATGCTTGCCGTCGAGGAATTCCTCTCTCACCATTACGAATGGTTCGTCTGAGAGGCGGCACTTGGCGGCCTCCATCGCGACCTTGAGGCGGCGCAGGGCTTTTAGGTTTTTGCCCAGATCGACGCCGTAGGCCTTTTTAAATTGCGCCGCGGCCTGATTTGCCAGCAATTGATCGAAGTCGTCGCCGCCCAGATGAGTGTCGCCGTGACTCGATTTGACCTCGACTATGCCCGATTCCACGACGACCACCGACAAGTCAAAAGTTCCGCCGCCAAGGTCATAAATCAGTAAGGTCCCGCCGGCCGCTTCCTCTGCTCCGTAGGCAAGAGCAGCCGCGGTGGGCTCATTCAGGATGCGCACGACTTCCAGGCCCGCCAGTTCGCCAGCGTCCTGTGTAGCCTTGCGCTGGCGCTCATTGAAGTAGGCGGGAACGGTGATGACCGCCTTGCGAATCGGGAATCCCAACTGGCGCTCCCCCTCCTGCTTCAATTCGCGCAGGATGAAAGACGAGATCTCTTCCGGCGAGAACTCGCGGTTGCCGACCCGGACCTTGGGACTTTCTCCCATCCTGCGTTTGATGGACATTACGGTGGCTTCGGGTGCCGCGATCAGCTGATTACGCGCGGTCCTGCCGACGATGAGCCGCCCAGATGGATCGAGGCCCACGCAAGATGGCATGATGGGGTTCCCATGGATCGGGACAACCTGCAGCTTGCCGTCGAGCACAACGGCGAGTTCGGAATTGGTGGTGCCGAGATCGATGCCGACAATCGGTTCGCTCATGGTTTTTTCTCTTGGCTCCTGCGGACTGACACTTTGACTTGGGCCGGGCGCAACAGTTCTCCGTGCCGATAGTACCCGGCAGCAAATTCCTCGAGGACGGTGTTATCCGGCTGCTGCATGTCCGGCTCGGCCTCTACGGCAGCCATCACGCTGGGGTCAAACGTCCGCCCCAGACACTCGATGCGGGTAAGCCCTTCCTGGGCCAGCAGAGTCTCGAAGTGGCCCAGCGTAATGTTGAAGGCGGCGCGCTGATTTTCCCAGGCCCGCATCCATGCCGTGTCACTCAGCCGCAACCAGCGTTTCTTGGGCGGTGAAACGTACGCCTGTGCGAGCCGCCGCAGCCGATCGAGCAGTTCGACGAGCGCCAAGCATAGCTTGCGTGAGAGCGGCGCGTTTTCGTTCTCTCTTGCCGGGAAGCGCTCAAGCCGCTCGCGCAAGAACTTGAGCTCGGTATCGAAGCGCTCCAGGGTTTCGCCCCACTGACTGAAGGCCTCGGCCGTGCGCCGGTTTGCCTTCCGTCCTTCGGCATTGGTGATGGCCAGTTGCTCGAAGAACGAATAGAGGTCCGGATCGGAGAATATCTCCTCTTCGGTTTCCGGAATCTCATCCACTTCCTGCAGCCAAGTTTCGAAGTTGCGACGCACCGCGTCCTTCCAGTTTGCAGGATCTGACGCCGAATTCTCGAACTCAGGGGTCGTGTCAGCCACGGAGGGAGTGGTGCATGTCATGCTCAGAGCTGGAGAAGGGATGTCAGTCCGCTCTTCGTTGGTCGCCTCCTTTGCCTGCGCCATGCACAGGTCCGGAGGGGCGGCGGGCGGTTGCACATCCGCTTGCGTCTCGCGGTCATGAACGATTTCATCGTCACGGCGTCGGGAGTCATCATTGGAATCATGGGTCGGGATCGAATCAGGGCTCATTGATCGGCACACTTTTTTAGGAATTCCTTCATGGCGTCCAACCCCAGCGGCCGGGGAGGTCCCTGCAAGCGGGCACGGTGAACCAGCGCGTCAAGAGGTGAGTCGCCAGGACATTCCTTGTGAAAGAGGATGTAACGCAATCGGGTTCTCTCATCCTTGATCATCTCATAGGCGCGGCTCAAGGCTGCAAAACGCTCAGGGTTGACGTCGGGGGGTGCTTCCCGGACAGCCTCAAGATAAGCCTGGCGGATCTCCGTGTCGCCGGCACTGGGGGCGACGCCCAGAATCTGAAAAGGATTCATAGATCGAATAAATTCCCTTGGTATTGGTTGCGATATCCTCGCCGGCGCTTCCGGGGCGTGGGTGCCGGAGCTTCCGTTGGCCCCCGCTTCTCAGTGCGCCTGCGCACGGAGTCCAGAAAATAATCAAACACCTCATCAGGCATGCCCTTGGGCAGCGTCTTTTTCAATCGGCGGATTTCCTCCTCCGAAGCATTTTTCAACATCTCCTGGAAGTCATCGAACTCCTTGCGCTCGCGCGGATCCATCGAGGCGCTGAATTCCCGTAAGTAGTCCGCCATCGCGTCGGAATCCGGAACGAAATCTTCATCCTCTTCATCTTCATCGAACTGATCGAACGGATCGATGGATGGCAGCGGCAGCAGCAGCTCCAGCGCGTCGAGTTCTCTGCGAACGGCCTGGATGGCATGATCGTCTTTGCGGCGCACGGCTTCCTTCAAGATGGCGGTCAGCGTTTTTCGGCGCGATTCGACGGATGCGAGCGGAGGCGGATCGTAGCGAACACTGTACAAACGGAACAATGGATCGCCACGGTCCTTTTTCAGGATGGCCTTGATAAATGGGCGCACCTCGCGGGCGAACGGGCCCGACCGGTCAAGACGCTCGATGAGTTCACGAGCGTCTTCCCGAGTGAAGGGGCGACGAATCGCGGCACGGAGATACTCGCGGATCAGCGATTCGGCAATATGAAGGGGCGGCGCCCCCGAGCGCCGTTGCCAGAATTCGAGGATGTGCACGAGCATCGCTGCCCCCGCCGCAGAGATCTGAGCGCCGGGGGAGCGGCGGAATTCTCCGGCAAACGGATCCGGTTTGGTTCCCCGGCGTTCATACAACTTCCAGAGGATATGGCCGAACAAAAGGTAGGATTCGTGGTTCGGAGCGGCGGCATCAGCTTCCGCAAGCGCTCCCCCGGCTTGCGCATCATCGCCGTACAGGTGCTCGAGCACACCTCGCCGCAGCGCCGTGGTCCAGCTGCTGCGCATGAAATCGTCCTGTCGGTCGACGACGAGATCGTGAATGGCATTGAAAGCCTCGCGGGCGGCATCGGGGCGCCCGTTTCTGAAGTGATCGAGTGCCAGCAAACTCCTGGCGATAGCGATGGCTTCGGGGATGGCGGGGTTCAGGCGATCCTGCGCAAAGGCCCGTTCGAGATACTTCAGGCCCTTGACGTATGCCTTCCGGTCCAGGCAGCCGGTGCCGGCCAGAATCAAGACATTGGTGTCGTCCGGAAAGCGGCGCGTCATTCCGTCCAGCAAGCGGCTGTACTCTCCCTGGCGCTTCAGCCGATGGTAGACGTGCGCAAGCGCGAGTTGAGCGTTGAGGTTGTCAGAATCCAGTTGGACGCTCCTCTTAAGGGTGCGCATCGCACCATCGGCGTCGAGCATGCGCGGGCGCCGGGGCCTCGAAAAGTCGTCGTCTGAATGCTCTATTGCAAGGATGGAGCCGAGCGACTCGAACGCAAGCGACGAGATCCGCTGATTGACGCCGTCGAGCTGCTCGCGCAATTGGATGAATCGAGTCCACTGCGTCTCCAGATAGAGTGCGTCAGGATCCATCTCGCAGTCCAGGCAGAGGACGCGGAGCAACATCTTGTTTTCGCGCGCCGATTTGGACCGGCGCCGGTGCTCGATTTCATCCAGGAACTGGCCGTACCCTGTCCTGGCATCCATGGGCAGAATAAACAGGCAGTGCAGGCAGAACTCCGACAGAGTGCCGATCCAATCTTGGCTCTCCGATGGGAATTCATCGATACTCTTGCGCAGCCAGCTGTACATTTCCGCGGGACGCCCCTCGTGCCACAGCCTTTCCGCGCGCGCAATGAGATGTGCAGCTTCGGGAGCCGCTGCCAGTCTGGCGAGCGCCATACGGACGTGTTCGGGCAGGTCCTCAAGACGCACGCCGCCATCACTCCCGCTTAACCAGTACAGGTAAGGAACGGCGGCGCGGCCAGGAGCCGTGTCGGCCGGGACCGCAGCCAGTAATTTGGCGGCTCGTTCGCTGTCTCCGCGATGGAATGCGGCCAGGCCCCGGATATACAAAATCCAATGGCGAAACAGCGAATCGCGCGGCAGCGGGCGAATCAGCTCGACTGCCCGATCATACTGCTCAACGGCGATGCCGGCCAGAGCCTGTCGGACGGCGGCTAATTCAGCCTGGGGAAAGGCC
>JBEKYG010000301.1:0-6519 GCA_049511215.1 Acidobacteriota bacterium
CCTCCTCGCCGATATCGTAAATAGTGACTATGTTGGGATGGCTGAGATTTCCTGCGGACTGGGCTTCACGATAAAGCCGCTGCCGCAGTTCTTCCTGCTCTAATCCCATGCTCGAATCGAACTTGATGGTTTTGATGGCAACCGTGCGGCCGATGAGAGGGTCGATCGCCTTGTAAACAACGGCCATTGCGCCGGCTCCCAGCTCGCGTTCCACTTCATACCTGCCGACGCGTGCAACGCTCATGTTGCCGAAATCCTCCTCTCTTTCCGTGTTCGATCATTTCTAACGGGCGTGCCCGGATGCCGGTTTCCCTTGCGATTTTACAGGGGAAGCCCGGCCTCCTGTGCGCCGAATGATCAGGTCCTGAAGAACCTGATGACGGTGTTGCCGAACTCGATGTTTGGGCATTCTAATGCAAAAATGATTCATTCCACAAGCTTCTGAAACCAACTTGTGGCCCGGACCGCGGCAAACGATTCAAACTCACGAAGCCCGCCATTGCAATCGGACGCGGCGGCGGGCGACAGAATGACATTACTCTCTCGGATTCGACCGTGTCGCGAGAGCACGCCCAGATTCTCTTTTCGGCGAGCGAAATGACGATTCAACTCATCAACGATAGTACAACCAATCCTGCGCGCCTCAACGGGGGCCCGGTTGACAAATTCGTCCTCAAAGACGGCGACATCATCCAATTGGGAGCGTCCGTACTGCAATTCAAGCGGTCATAAAAAGGCTGCCATCGAACCCAATCAGGTGCTAATCATTTCCCACGGGACCATTTCGTGGTCTCTGAAGCATTGCGGCAAAGGGGCGAGGGGACCCGCTTGAAAATAACTCCGCAGGACTTTCACTCGAACAGCGGCACGATTTGGAACCGATCGACGTCTACCAACCCCTTATCGGTGATTTTGAGCGAGGGGATGACAGGCAATGCCAGAAAGGACATGGCGTTAAAAGGATCGTGCAGAGGGGAGCCCAGCTGATGGGCTGCTCCAATGATGTCTTCGATCTGGTCGCGTACGGTCTCAATCGGCTGATCACTCATGAGTCCGGCGATAGGCAAGGGGAGTTTCGCAACCGTACGATTCCCCTCCACGGCGACCATGCCGCCGCGCATGTCCGCGACAGCGTGTGCTGCAGTTACCATGGAGGCATCGTCCACGCCCACGACGACGATGTTGTGGCTATCATGAGCGACGGTCGATGCGATCGCGCCGCGACGAAGCCCGATGCCTTTGACCAGCCCCAGGCCGAAGTTGCCCGTGGCCAGGTGCCGCTCGATGACGGCGATTTTTGCCACATCGCGGCCAGGATCGGATACGACCTCGCCGGCCTCGATCGTCAGATCGTCGATCAGATGTTCCGTAATCAGCTGGTCGGGGATCACACCGATGATGCGCCCGCGCCGCCCTTGCGCCGGGATGCGCATATTCACCGATTCCCAGTTGACGTTCATGGAGGATCGCAAAACAGGCGGCTTGAGCGGCCGTTCCCATGGAATGGCCTTGCCGTCCTGCGCAACGAGCCGCCCGCCGCGAAAGACCATCTCTGCACGGATATCCTGAAGATCGGAGAATACGACCAGATCGGCGCGCTTGCCCGGCGCGATGGCACCCCGGTCGAACAAGCGAAAATAGTTGGCGGTGTTGAGAGTAGCCATCGCGATCGCCATGAAGGGAGCGACTCCTTTAGCGATGGCAGTGCGAATCAGGAAATCAATGTGCCCTTCATTCAGAAGGTCAGCCGGCTGGCGATCGTCGGTGCAGAAACATACGCGCGGCCCGTTTGCCACGGTGAGCCCCGGAATCAGGGAGAGGAGATTGTGGGCGTTGGTCGCCTCGCGAATGAACACAACCATTCCCAGACGCAGTTTTTCCCTCATCTCCTCGACCGTCGTGGATTCGTGGTCGGATCCGATGCCCGCCGCCACATAAGCCACGAGATCTCGGCCCGTCAGTCCCGGCGCATGCCCATCGCGAATGCCACCCTCAAATCCGCGCAATTTGTTGAGGACTTCTTCGTCGCCGAATATGACGCCGGGAAAGTTCATCATCTCGCCGAGGCCCAGTACCCAAGGATCACTCAGGTAGTGTGAGATGTCGTACCACCTCAGACAGGCACCCGCCGTTTCCATATCAGTTGCCGGCACGCATGATGGCATCATCACATAGACCGAGAGCGGGTTGTACTTGGCCGCGTCGAACATGTAGCGGATGCCTTCCAGGCCCAGCACATTGGCGATTTCGTGCGGATCAATAATGACGGTCGTCGTGCCGCGCGCAACCACGGCTCGGGCAAACTCATGAGGCGGAATCATGCTGCTTTCTATGTGGACGTGCGCGTCAATAAAGCCCGGGCAGATGTAGCGCCCGCCCAGATCGATCTCCTGATGGGCCGTGTACCCGGTGCCGATGCCTGCTATGCGGCCGTCCGCCAATGCGATGTCCGAGGGATAAGTCTCACCTGTGTAGACGTTGATAAGACGAGCATGGGTCAGCAGAATCTCCGCAGGTTCGGCCCCGCGCGCCAGCTTTATAATCTGGGCAAGTTCCATGGCTGGTTCTCCGTAACGACGGCAAGTGATGATCGACGAGCCATTGTCGCCTGTCCGACGCCATTCGTCAAATGGTGTTGATCAGTACTCGGGGTGGTAATGTCACATTCAAATCAAACGCCAAGACGCCAAGACTCCAAGTCGCCAAGAACTTTAGCCCGTTATGCGAAGTGTGAGGAGAATCTCGTTCGCGTTAGAAGCAAGGAGCCAGGATCTCAAAGCAGCCCCTTATGCTCTTGGGGCGAATCCTACTGACTGATGAAAATCGTGCTCCATTTCTCCAGATTTGCAGTTTGGCTCGTGATCGTGATCGATATTTTACAGGCAACAAAGGCCGATCACGATCACGATATCTGCGGAGACGGTTATTTTCGGAACAGGACTTCCGGCTCCTGACGTCTGGCTTCACGGATCACCACTAATCAAAGGAGGCGATCATGGGCGAAAGGATTCCCTGGTAAGTCGCAAGTGGGGATCCCTGTCTGCTAAAACCGGGGACGCTGACCGGTTTTCTTGAGACACTGGAGTGTAAACGCGGTTGGATCGTGATGAATTTTCACAAACCGGTCAGCGTCCCCGGTTTTTCGGGCGGGAAATGCCGCCTTAGAACGAAGAGACCTGCAACCGCAACCGCGGTCACGACCGCGAACACACCCCAGAACTCGGGACGCATCGGCAGCTTCTCTTTTCCAAACACCTCGATCCCCCAAGCTGCCAGGCCATCGACTCCGCTGAGATAGGCGAACGACAACCAAAACCATCGCAGTCGCCCCTGGCGAACAGCGTACACGATCAGCACCGTCGAGAAGACGTGGCCAAGAAGAGCGAACGCTCTTTCAAGCGGCCCCGTGATCGCTCGTGCAGAGAGTGCGTTGGCCGCCACCTTGGCGCTCTGCTCGGCTGAAAGATGGTCCCCAGCCAGAAGAACGGCCAACGCCCCGAGGAGTACGAGGCAACCGAGAAGAACTGTCTCAATACCACCCTTGCCGATGCCACTTGCGACGGCCTGGCTCCAATCGGCATTTCGCAGACGACTATGGCGAACTACCAAGAGCAGGATGCCGCACTCGAACACTCCCGTTAGCAGTCCGATGTAGATGTGAGAGATAGGGGGCGCAAGAATCGAGGGCAACGTCGACCGAAGAGCACCCAGAACATGCCGGTTGGTAGGAAACGCCCATGCGAGCTTGAGAGAGACTCCGATGATCCACGCCAGGGCTCCGATTCCAAGAGCGGGCCAGTTGCCCGGCCGGCCTCGGTTCCACAGCCATGACGCCAGGGTGCCAACGGCTATCATGCCCGATGCAGAGAGTAGCAGGACGACTCCTGGGCTCATCGCTTATCTCCTCCTGTTGGCTGCCCGGATGCGCCTTTCATCCGCGTGAGCTTCTCTCCCTTCCGGTCCGCCTAACGCTGGAGTTCAGCCGCCGCCGAAGGCGGTCGGCTGGAACGACCGGTTAGGCGTCGGCGTTTGGTTTTCAGGCATGGAGCTCACTGCCCCGGAGGTGGCTGCCAAAGTTCGACCTTGTTCCCCTCAGGATCCATGACCCAACCGAATTTTCCGTACTCGGAGTCGTCCGTCTTCTCCAGGACATTGCATCCTTCGTCCCGAAGCGACTGAAGCACAGCGTCCAAGTCTTCGACGCGATAGTTGACCATGAAGGTCGACTTGCTTGGTGCGAAGTGCTCACCATCGGCGGCACCGATGGACCACACGGTCGTTCCCTTTGTCGGATTGCCCGCTGCATCGGTCCAGGTGAACGCGGTGCCTCCCCATTTCTGGACGTCAATGCCCAGGTGCTGCTTGTACCAAGCTCGCAGTTCGACAGGGTCGTTCGCGTTGAAGAAGATTCCTCCGATACCTGTGACTCTCTTCATTTGAGCCTCCTAAGTGCGGTTAAGTTGGAGCGTACTGCGTTTGCGACGCCTAACGCTCGGCATCAGCCGCGGCGCGCATTTTGC
Organism: Acidobacteriota bacterium; assembly: GCA_049511215.1. GTDB lineage: Bacteria > Acidobacteriota > UBA6911 > UBA6911 > UBA6911 > JAFNAG01. The sequence goes on from JBEKYG010000301.1 coordinate 4,521, forward strand.
GTCGGCGGCTGGATGCCGTTGTTAGCCTGTGTATGCTTCCAATGCTTCAGCCACAGCTTCAGGATTTTCGGCCGCTACCTTGAGCAATGCCCGCGCTGGCCCCTCCGGCATCCTACGTCCCTGTTCCCAATTCCGGAGCGTTGCAACGCTCACGCCAATCATGAGGGCAAACTCGAATTGCGACTTGCCGAGTTTTGATCGTATCGACTTGATCTCGGTTGGCCTGAACGAGTAGACCCGGCTTGCTCTCATCTGGCCGCGGCGAATCTTCCCGGCTTGGCGAACACTTTTTACGAGATTTTTGAAATCCTGCTCTTTCACTTAAACTCCTTGTGGACAAGCTTGCCGAGAATTCTTATCTGTTCAGGGGTCAAATCCCCTTGTTCCGTCTTCAGGTAAACGAACAGCATATAGAAAGTCTCTGTGTGCCTGTCCCAGTAATAAATGACCCGCGCACTCCCCCGCTTGCCTCGGCCTGGCATCCCCCATCGTAGCTTTCTAAGACCGCCACTGCCCCGAATGAGGGGACCTTGCTCCGGGCGCAAGGCCAACGCAAGTTGGAGAGACCTATACTGATCGTCGTCGAGCATCGACGTGACGCTTCTCGTGAACACTGGCGTCTCAACAAAGCGCATTTATTACTGTACGCCAATGGCGTACATCCGCCAAGGGAAATCACGTAACATCCAGGATACCTTATCAGGCTAACTACAATTGGACAGAACTGCCTAAATCGATGTTCATGGCATGGCTTGCCAGCCTAAATCGCGACTGGCGCGCCCGTGTCTTACTTCAGTTTGCTGAAACCAATCGGCTTGCCGTCCTTTCGGGCTTCTTGCTCTCGTACATTTATGCTGCTATTTCTGTTCAGCCTAATTTCACCAGGCTTCGGCGACAATAGCTGGTCGGCTGGGCTCCGCACGGCACCAGGGCCGCGGTTGAGAACGTGAGTGTATATCATCGTCGTGCTTACGTCGCTGTGCCCAAGCAATTCCTGCACCGTGCGGATGTCATAACCCGCCTCGAGGAGATGTGTCGCGAATGAGTGTCTGAATGTGTGGCAGCTCGCCGGCTTCGCAATGCCCGCCCGTCGGATGGCTTCTTTGACCGCGCGCTGCAGGACCGATTCGTGAAGGTGATGACGCCGCCGCTCACCTGATCGAGCAGACGGGGTTTCGCGGGCCAGGCTTGCGCCGTTTCGCAAACCAATTCGCACCTGGGAATTACCTTACACGACGGAATGGCTTCGGACTGCCCGGACGTCGCTATGGGCATAATCTTTGACCTGATTGAAGATGATCGCATTATAGCCCCCCCGTAAAGAGCGTCACAACAACAAAGGCGGACCACTGGGATTCCTCCGCTCTATTACAGTATCCCGTACAGCATATCTAACCGTTCCTGACCATCCGTGAGCAACATTCTGCGTGTCTAATCCGCGAACAGGATTGGCCGTTGGAAATAGCTGCCAGGCAAACGCTCTGTCCTGTTCGCCGAAAAACTCAGCTCAGAGATCCTGGCTCCCGTCCCTCATCGCCACTGGACCTTTTCCATCCCCCGCGTCCTGCGCGGTCTCATCGAACGCGACCGCAAGCTGCTCGGCCTGCTGTCGCAAACCGCCTACGCCGCGATTCTGAAATCCCTCCAGCCAATGGATAAGAAGGACAAGCTGGTGTGTCGGTTTTTGTCCGCCTCAGCAAGAGCCTTCCCACCGGGAGCTGATAAAATACGATATGTAAACTTCGGGGCTTTTGCCCCTCCCAAGCAGCATTGTACAACCGAACTGGGTTCCGAGATCCGGTTTTTTGATGCGCCTATGCCTGATTGCAAACGGGAAATCTCCCATCGTCGGGACTCTCACCCGACAAGTCACAGCAGCTAGTACCCCGTCTCAGAAGTTCTATCCGTTTGTCCGGCAGTTTGAGATTCAGGACGAAGGATAAGAGATCTAGGCGGTTTTGGCCAGAGCTTGTTTTCGCAGAATGACGCTCTGGACAAA
>JBEKYG010000302.1:0-6501 GCA_049511215.1 Acidobacteriota bacterium
TTCCAGCACGTCCTGTATGGCTGCGCATTCGAGTGCCGAGCACCGGGCTATTTCAAAAAACCGTGGCCGGTCACCTGCGGTGGCTTTTCCGTTGCCTTCCGCGATATTCAGAGGAATGGCTTGTGAGGCCCGAAGCAGTTGGTCCTTAGCGTTCCGATGTGCCTTCAATCGTTCGCATAGACGATAGGCACAGCCAACATACTCGATGGCAGCGCGGTATACATCCAGTTGCTCATGTCCGAACGTCATCGGTTTCCTTTCGATTCCGACTCCGATACCCGATCCAAGTACCAAAAGAAGCAGCGTGGCTTGAAGCTCGGCATGAAAGGGGACCATCCCGCACGCCGCCAAGCCCACACTCACTATCCTGACAGAATCAGCCAAGGAACAGATAGCCGTGGTCGCTGGTTACGAGAATGCGGTGCTCACGCGGGATTGTTATTACCGTGCTGTTCCAGGCGGATTCCACCAGTGTCTGGATCTGGGCAAAATGGTCCGAGCAGCATGCCTCGGAATCCCGGTACGTGTTGTCCGGAAAAGAGGTCCAAAGCAGGAGTGTGCGTGCTCCGATGTCGTCGGAATAGCTCATTTTGAGTCCTTTGGGTGTGCCGCTACTATGCCAGAGCCGGAGCAGCTGACGTACGAGATTTGTCTGCCTCATGGCTTTGGAAAACTGGTTATATCAACGGGGGAAAGTCCCAGCCCTTGTCCGCGATGGCTCTCCCGGCGTCCTGCAGCTTCCTCCACTTGTCCGGGTCCTTCCTGTACGGCCTGAGAAACTCCTTGCGGGTGTACGTCGGATCCACATCGTAATAGCCGTGGACCGGCCCTCCTGACATGTGCTCGGGGACTCGGGCGTCGATGTCGCCGAGCATTGCCAATAGCTCGGCGCGGCACAGTTCCTCATCCTCACACCTGCTGTAGATAGCAATGGCCTTCCCCTCGCCTTTCCGAAGAAGATACGCAGGCACGAGCATCACTCCTTTCCCTCGTCACGGTGCCGGGACATTCCTTCGACCCACGATCTCCAGTTGAGGGCTTGCGGAAACCGCGGTTACTATTGCGCCAGGTCCAAGGAATTCGAGCCGCGCTTCACGCGGACCAGCTGCTGCCCCAACCGACTCAGCCTCCTCGGATCCCCGAGCGCAGGCAAAGCTCTCCTGTTGCGATCGCAAAGCGTGGCTAGATAGTAGCCCCGCCTCTCCCGATGGTTGTATCTGAAAATGGTGTCGACCAATCCCATATGAGGGCGGCCAAAGGTCTGCGCGTACATTCTGCTGACCCAGCGGTAGTAGTTCTCCATGCTTTTCATGTTTTGTGGAAAAACGATGCGGATCAGATCATCGAGCAGATTGTCCGCATGCTCGTCGAAAAAATTCTCCACATCGGCCGGGACGCCGCCGGGCACCGGCCGGTAGGGCTGCACGAACACATAGGCGCCGGGAAGCGAGCGCAGGAATCGGAAACGCTCGACGTCCTGCGCCAGGGTCGTATTGAATCCGTACATGCACACGAACTCCACGTTATCTCGTGACGTGAACCCGAACATCTGGTACTTGCCTCGCAGCTCCTCCAGGTCGCGGTTGCCATTCAGGGCGAAGTGAAAAACATGCCGCGTGAAGCGGACATTCGAGCATTGCACGCGCAAGAGGAGGCGGGCAACTTCCGAATCGACCAGGTGGAGGTCCAGCTGCTGGTTGAAATTGACGGGCAGGCCGCGCCTTGTCATTTCCTCAAGGAAGACCTTCGCCTTCGGATGCGCCAGGATATTGTCGTCCAGGAGTATGAGTTTGAGTCTTCCGCCCATCAGCAGATCGTCGAGATCGCTGACCTGACGAACGTCGCCCTCCTTGATAGGCACCAAGCAGAAGGGGCAGTGAAACGGGCATCCGCGAGTAAGGAAACCGATGGCGCGATCCCCAAGCTCCGGGTACAGATCGTAGTCCGCGGGGAGACTCTCGACAGCCGCGGGAAGACGCAGTTTGATATCGATCCCGGAACCGCCCGCGATCAGCGAGTCGCCGTAGTATCTCCGCAGCCTCGCCAGGCGGTTCAAGGTAGAGGGCGTTGAGAACACTGCACTCCCATAGACGGACTCGACGCCGGTGACGTAGGCTTCGTGCCGTGCCAGAACCACCTTTCTTCCCTGGTCTTTAAAGCAGCGGCTGAGCTTCATCAGCGCCAGATTGGGCAGCCGCCCGTCCAGATCCAGAAGCAGGACCGCGCCTCGCCGAAGCCGTGCTAGAGGTTTGCGGGGCCGCTCCGCAGGCACTGGAACCCGACAGGTTCCGGCTAGGAGAGTGGGAGGAAGACGGCGTTGGGATCGTTGGTTCAGTGTGACCAGGAATTGGGTCCGCGGCAACAGAAGATCCATGAGGTTTGCCCAATGCGGAAAAACTTGTTCGGTGCAACACAGGTTGGGACGATCAAGAAGTATGAGGGCAGGGGTGTCCAAGGGGGCGATGTCGCGAGGATAGGCATCGAGCAGATGCCGCACTGCGTCCAATGCGATCGCCCCCGCGCGTTGCTGCATGGTGCTCAGCCTCGCCCACTCGCGCCTGAAATCGCATTGCCTCTCCAGCCAGCAGCTGCAGTCGATGCCCATCTGCTCCTGGAGAAGAGACGCCAGCCGCCGCAGCGCATGACCCGTCGCCACACGTTTGCATCGGACCGCGCGATAGTGCAGCCTGGTCAGGAACTCCACCGGGTCGGTCAGCTGCGCCCCGTCGGCGAACAGCGAGTGGAGACGTGTGTGGCGGAAGTACGGATCGCCGAAGTCGAAGTCATCCGTCCCTTCGTGGCAGGTCGCGTAGGGGCCGTAGCCCAGGAGGAAAAAGGACGAGGAACCCAAGCCGGTCTTGGCCTTCCTGAGTGGCCCCTGGGGTGAAAGTAAAATGAAGTCCTTGCTCTTCAATGCGGTGACTTCCCCGCGGCTGTTGGTCCGAATGCCGGTGGTCATTGGCCCCTGCTCGTACGTCGGGGCTTCGTATGGAAGATGGAGGGCCAAGACAAGCTCAACTTGCAGCGGGCTGCCGGGATCGCGGCACAGTGCACGAATGTCGAAGTCGAGATGGGGAATAACGCTCGTGCCTCCGCAGGCCACTGAGATCAAGCGGAGCAACTCGAGTCCACGGGGCCCGTCGTCGAGGGTCGTCCATTTTGCGATTTCGTCGCCGCTTCGGCAGATACTCAGCTCGCCACGGCCGCCCTTCCGGGCGTTGTCAAAACACATGTGCAGGAAGTGCATAGCATTATTCAGATAGAGTCTTCCTCGCCTTTTCCCGCCACCCTGCGCACGCCTGGCGCGGCGCGGGGTCGTCGTCGAAGTTGTCGAATGCGCGGCACAGGTGATCCGCCAGGCCCGCAGAGACCTTCCGCCGGGAAGGTCTTTGTGGCCTTGGCAATCGGAGCGATCCAGACGGCACTATCGAAACCGCGCCAATTCTCTCTTGAAAGCTGTGAATCGGTTATAGCGGACTTTCGTGTATTCCTCCAGCATGCGGTCGGCCTGGGCGCGCTCCCCGCGCAGGCTCTGGGTCTGGACCAGGGCCATGAGAAGTTCCGCGGCGCGGTCATAAGCTCCGCGCTTGTGGCCGTCAAGGATTGCTTTGATTCGGGCTTCCGCTCGAGTCTTGACCTTGTCGAAATGGCTCTTCCAATCTCCGGACGGTAAAGGCGCGTGCGCTATAGCGGCAAGGACTGCTTCGCTGAAATACTTGTCTGGGAGCTTGTCTTCATGTTGCGGGATCGTCTTGACCCCAGCATGCGCTTCTGCAAAATCCTCACCTTCGTCATCCCAGTCATCGCTCATTTCCTCGAACTGCCGGTGATGGGATTGCGCATCCGCATAGCGATGCAGCAATGCAGCGGCGGCCGGCGCCTCCGCGATTGCCTCCCCGCACAAGCCCGCAAGCACAGCGGCCACATAGAGGCCTTCGGGTCTCTCGGGCGAGGACCATCCCAAAGAGGAGGGCTTGTGTTTTTGCGCTAGGCCGATCACAGCGGCCCAATGCCCGCGCAGCAATTCTGCCTTCATCCGCAGGGCGGCTGACCCTCCGGATTTCTCCAGTTGTTCGCAGGTCCATGCCAGAGTCCCTTCCCGGCGCCCAAGAACATCGGCCTGCTGCAACAACCTGCCAAAATTTGCGTCCGTCGGGATTTCATTGAATATCTCCTGGCAAGCTCGAAGGATCGTCTCCGGATCGTGCAGTTGCCGGCCAGCCTGGAGCAACGCCTCCGCAAACTCCACGCGATAGAAGCCAGGATCATCTTGAACATTCTGACCAGGAGAACGGTGACAGACGCAGGCCAACGCCTCGATGCAGGCGCGGCGAGCCTCGTTCCACTGGCCTTCCCGTTGCGCCGCTTCGATCCAGGCCATGAATCCGAGGGGCTCTTTATCACTCTGTTGGAGGGCGAATTGTTCGAGGCCGCCCAATCCCTCGGCCATGTCGATCGCCTCAGTTTTTAGCCAGACCGCATATTCTCCGGTTTCGTTGGCGATGGCCTTTTCCCAGTCCGGGAGAAATGCATCCCACGAGGTCATCGTGCCACCCGCGGAGTCGAGAATCTCGCGCAGCCTCGGCGCCTCCCTGATTCGGCGCCAGCCGGACGGCTGATTCTCGCCGAGCATGGCATCGCGCAGAACTGTTGCGCGTCTGCGGACGGGAGCGGATTCGAGCAAGGACCGGTAGTATCGCGCGCGTGCTTCCTCCACGGGAACGGCCAGATCCAAGACGTAATCCATTTCGAATAGCTTCAGTAGCTTGCTGTATGCCTTGGCTGCGATGGCAAACTGGCGGTCCAGAAACAGCCCATCCACCCGGGCAAACAATATTTCCGCATCTTGCCGTTGCGAGCCTGTCATCGGCGGAGGGTCCTCATCCCAATCATAGTCCCGTTCCTCGTACTCATCTTCCCAATCGTCCGGCTCCTCGTAGATCGATCCGTCATTGATAGCATCCATCCGCTGGCTGACTTGCTCCACCAGCGCGTCAATCTCCGCCAGAAGCTCGGCGCTTTCGTCGGCAGGGCGGGTCGAGATCCTGTCTTTGCGCAGGATCGTTTGGATTTGAACGAGAAAAGCCTCGCGAGCACCAGGCGGTTGCGCGGCTGCGAGCTTCAGGATGGCTGCCACCAAATCGTCCTGGGAACATTTCTCGCAAGCCTGCCTGATTTGGTCGAGATAAGGTTTCAGGGCAATCAAAGGTCTCGGCATGAGCGCTCCTTAGTGATTCGCGACGGGTGCGAAGTCGGGCAGTAGCTTACACCTGTTCCCGGGTGGCGAAAATGGTCTTCTGCGATGGCGGCGTCTCTTGATCGCGAACGGTCCGGCCTCGAGCGTTCGCGTGGAACAGTTGGTTCACACAGAAGTTCGAGCCGACGAACTCAAGCCTGACAATCGGAGCACAGTTGATGCGGATCTGGCCGCTTCTTCGGCCGTCACGCCCTCGAGCACCTCGAGTAGGGCCGGACCGTGCCAGGCATTACCCTCCATTGATCGTTGCAGTTGATCGGCGATTCTTTCCACTTCGGTCATGGTTCTCCTCCGGGGTCGCACGCGGCGAAGGCGCCCTCAAGCGAACGAACAAGATGTGTTCCTTTGAGCCTTAGAGTCTCAGGGCCTCAGCGGTCAGGCGTGAGGATGACCCCTGAGACTCAAAGACGCCAAGGGCTTTTTTCGGAACAGTCGCTCATGCGTTGGTCGCGCACTCTACGACGCATGAAAAGGTCATGTTCCCTCTGTGTGGCGATCATCGGTATCGGAATCGGGGTCGCAATCGTCGCGCCAAGCTAAGCTTGGAAGAGGAGGAAGTCAACATGAGCTGATAGAAACATCTCGAAGGAATCCAGCTAGTGAAAGTCCAGCCCGGCCAAGGCCGTAGCGGGCAGGCCGGTAGCGAGCCTTGCCTCTGGCTGGGTGACTGGCCGGGGTTGAAGCGTAGGCAGCAAGAAAGCATGAGTAGCCGACAAGGCTGTGTGGGCGGAGGGGTGAAAGTCCCCTCGCCACCAATTGCCTGATTCAGGTGGCAAGCATATCCAAATCATGTGGAGGTAACGACACATGTTCTGCTTGGAAGTAAACACCACGGCTCGCGCACAGGAGGAAGGCTGCAGGGTAATGGGCAAAAATGCGGCATGCTGCCCGGCGGCGACCTTAAGCCGTAACACCTCAGATGTCTGGTCCGAACTTATGACGCGCGTTTTCGCCCTTGACGTTTTAGCATGCCCTCGTTGTGGCGGCCGCATGCGGATTCTTGCAGCCATCCAACCTCCTTTATGTGCTGGAACACATAAAGGAGGTTGGACTAAACCGCTTCGCGGTATGGCAGTAACTCGGCCTGCTTATTTATGGGCGCCGGGAGCGGATCAACCCCGATCCATCTGTATATCCTCTTCCCCAGGAAGCTCGATTTGCGCGAGGATGAACTGAGTTCTTGCAGCAAATTTCATCACTAAAAGGAGCTTCCTATGACACACCTTCGGCAACGCATGATTGAA
>JBEKYG010000303.1:0-6498 GCA_049511215.1 Acidobacteriota bacterium
CTGCCGATTCTGGCGGCCGGCCCATATCTTGCCGGCAGGCCTCAATCTAAACCAGCGCAAACACCGGCTCCTGAAATCCCGTCCACGCCCGCGCGCGAGTGGCTTCTCTTCGATGCCGGCTGGAAGTTCGCCCTCGGGGACGCCGCCGACATCAAAGGAGATTTCGGGTATGGCTCGGGCGAGCTCTTCGCCAAAGCGGGCTCGGCCGCTGGGGCCATTGCACCAAACTTCAATGACAGCTCGTGGCGTACGATCGACTTGCCCCACGACTGGGCGGTAGAGCTGGAATTCGTGAACGTGCCCGACAACGCCCTCAAGGATCACGGGTTCAAACCGATCGGCAGACAGTTCCCCAAGACAACGATCGGATGGTATCGCCGCGCTTTCCTCATACCCAAGACGGATGAGAGTAGGCGGATTACGGTGAAGTTCGACGGCGTGTTCCGCGATGCTATTGTCTGGCTCAACGGCCACTACCTGGGCCGAAACTTGAGCGGCTACAGCGAATTCAGCTTCGATATCACCGACTATGTCCGGTACGGCCAGAGGAATGTGATGGCCGTTCGAGTCGACGCCAGCCAGATGGAGGGTTGGTTTTACGAGGGAGCCGGAATCTACCGCCATGTGTGGCTTCTCAAGCAGGATCCGGTGCACATTCCCGAATACGGCATTTTTGTGCACTCGAAGGGGGATGCGAATTCCGCTCTGGTAACTGCAGAAACCGACATCTGGAATCAACTCGATGCCGATGTGTCCTGTGATTTGCAGTCCGATCTGCTGGATGAACAGGGGAAGAAAGTAGCAGGAGCGATCACTCGAGGTGTTCGCCTGGCTGGATGGGAGCGGCGCACGCTGAAGCAAGAAATCACCGTGGCCAATCCCCAGCTTTGGTCACTGGAAACTCCACACCTTTACAAACTTGCATCCACCGTGCTGTCCCAGGGCAAGGCCATCGACCAAGAGGTAACTTCGCTCGGCATCCGCGGCATCCTGTTCGACAAGGACAAGGGCTTTTTCCTGAACGGGAAGCCGGTCAAGATCAAGGGAGTGTGCGATCACCAGGATCACGCCGGCGTCGGTTCGGCTCTTCCGGACCGTTTGCAGTATTACCGGATCGGGCTCCTGAAGGAAATGGGCGACAACGGATATCGCACCAGCCACAACCCCCCCACGAATGAACTGCTCGACGCTTGCGATCGGCTGGGGATGCTCGTGATGGACGAAAATCGGCTGATGGGCAGCAGCCCGGAAATGATGGGCCAGTTTGAGCGGCTCGTTCTTCGAGATCGCAACCATCCTTCGGTGATTATCTGGTCTCTCGGAAACGAGGAGGGCGCGATTCAAAACACCGACACCGGCAGGAGACTCGCTGAGTCGTTGCTGCGCCGGCAGAAGCAACTGGATCCGACACGGCTCTCCACCTATGCGGCCAACAACGGGAATCAGTACGAGGGAATTAATAGCGTCGTGCCGGTGCGTGGATTCAACTATATGACCGTCTCCAACATAGATAAATATCGGCAGGATCACCTCACCCAGATTCTCCTGGGCAGCGAGGAAGCAAGCACCCTGTGTACGCGCGGCGTGTATGCCAACGACAAGGTACGCGGATATGTCTCCGATTACGATGCCAACGCGCCGGGCTGGGGATCGAAGACGGAGCCTTTTTGGAAGTTTTATGCAGCCCGAGAGTGGCTTGCGGGCGCCTTTGTCTGGACCGGCTTCGATTATCGCGGAGAACCCACTCCGTACGGCTGGCCCTGCATCAATTCGCACTTCGGCATCATGGACATGTGCGGTTTCCCAAAGAACAACTATTACTATTATCAGGCCTGGTGGTCGGACAAGGACGTCCTCCACATTTACCCGCACTGGAACTGGCAGGGAAAGGAAGGCGAGCCGATCGACGTCTGGTGCCAGAGCAACGCCGAAACCGTCGAACTGTTCCTCAATGGGAAAAGTCTCGGGCAAAAAACGATGGAGTCCAACTCGCATCTCGAATGGAAGGTGCCGTACCAGCCCGGGACCCTGGAGGCGCGGGGAACACGAAAGGGTCGCGCATTGACGGCCAAGGTCGAAACGACTGGCGCGGCGGCCTCCATTGTGCTGACACCCGACCGTTCTTCAATTCTCGGGGATGGCGAGGATATCAGCGTGGTCAATGTCACGGTTCTGGATGCTCAAAATAGGGAGGTGCCGGCCGCGGACAACCTGATCCGGTTCGAGATCGGTGGCTATGGAAAAATCCTGGGCGTCGGCAATGGCGACCCCAGCAGCCACGAAGCCGATAAAATCCTCGCCGGCGCGTGGCAGCGCAGCCTCTTCAACGGAAAATGCCAGATCATTCTCCAGTCCATGCGCCAGCCCGGCACCATCCAATTGAGGGCCGCTTCCCAAGGTTTGCAGGATGCGATGATCGAAGTGCGGGCAGCGTCCGGCGAACCGCGGCCTTATGTTAAACCCTTCAATCCGGAGACGGTAACTAACCTGGCGCGCGGAGGGCGGGTTGAATATAAGAGTATGTATGACGCGCGCTACGCGGCAGCCGGCGCGGATGCCCTCGTGGACGGCATGCTCGGGGACACAGACTACCAGGACGGCCTGTGGCAGGGGTTTGAAAAGAACGACTTCGAAGCCGAAGTCGATCTGATCAAAATCACGCCGATCTCTCAAATTCGATGCAATTTCCTTCAAGACATCGAGGCGCGTGTTTTTCCGCCAACGTCGGTTGAATACTCGGTGTCGGAGGATGGAAAGGACTTCAAGATTGTCGCGACGATTGCCAATGATGTGCCGGCCGACCTGGCCGGGGCACGCATCAAGCAGTTCACGGCAAAGCTGAACAAGATATCAGCGCGCTTCATTCGAGTCAGAGCCAAAAACATCGGGGTTTGCCCGCCCGGCCATCGCCAGGCCGGCCAGAACGCGCGCCTGTTCATCGATGAAATCATCGTTCAGTAGAAAAACTTTCGCCCTCTCGTCCGCGGTTCTCTTTGTGGCCTTGGTAATCTCAGGTTGTAACAGTTCACGTAGTCTCATTCTCAGAGAACTGAACAACTAACGCAAAGACGCAAAGACGCAGAGGCGCGAAGGATGCTTTGTCAATATGTGTGATGCCCTGGGCATGGCTCTTGATCCCACTTGAATCATGCCTTTGCGGCTTTGCTTCCTTGCGTCTTTGCGTTTGTTTGGGATTCACGAGAAATCCGCGATACCCTGAACTGTTACCTCAGGGTTCAAAGCGTGTTCGAGCTTTCCTGACGGAAGTACTTCTTGATCCAAATCAAATAGATGACGAACAGCACAAAGCAGATTACAGCCCACCACACCATGACTCTACCGGTGAAGAACCCCAGATTCCTGACCTGCTCGATCTGCTGCTCGGGATAGCCCAGCCGCCGATAAAAATCCATCGGGTCGACCTTCATGAAGGTGATCACCGCGGATACGCTGAAGAGGGTGAATCCGACGAGTGTCGCCCACCAGGCCGTTATCTCCCGACGGTAGGTTCCCCACGCGAGGTAAAATCCGAAGGCCGCGCAGATCAGTATCATCAGGGTGGCCGGGGTGCCCGACAGCAGCATGCCGAACCACGGCATGGCTTTCCGATAGAGCACAGACCCGGCGAGAAGGAAGAACGCCGCAAGACCAAGCCAAAGGGAAGAAGCGAGCACCGGCAGGGGACAGTGATCGGTCCAGCGAGCCAACGGATCACGCGCCGCACAGGTTGCCTGCACATGAGGGCTCCGGTAGAAAAGCACCATGGCGCCAGGCAGAACGACGAAGAGGATCACCAGGATAATTCCAGCTACGGCCATGGCAAAATATGCCACGGGGTCGGAGGCTGCTCCGGCAAGAAACGACCGCGCGAACAGGAAAAAAAATCCGACCGCAAGGACTCCCCCTAGTAGCCAACTCCAGGATACTACCAGCATCAAGGCTCGGGCCCATCGCCGGCAGAGAATTGAGCCAATGCCGAGCCAGATCATGGCGGCGCCGCAAACACCATATACCGGTACAGCAGAGCCGATCATGCGCCAGTCCATGGCTTCCCTCGCATTGGGTAACAGAGCCGAGGCGAGCAGCAAAAACAAAAGCAACAATGCACAAAAACCTCCGACAACGATCTCCAGGATGCCGAAAACAATCAGGCCTACGCGCCGGTCTTTGTACCCGGCCGGCGTGGGCTGGGTGGCTGTTCCGTTCATGATGGTCTCCCTAATTGCATTTAAGGCGCTTTAGTCGTACCAGCGGGTGCCTGCTTCGGCGGACCCGCGAAGTCGTCAGCCAGCGCAAGTTGCTTTAGCCGACGGAAATCATGGTAGCCGATGACAACCGATCGGATCACACCTTTCCGGTCAACAAAGAAAGTAGTGGGAATGTATCGTACATCTTGATAAGGCGGCGGCAGATTCTTGGCGGATGCTACGGGATACTTCATTCCCTTCTGAGCAGCGCACGCCCGAATCGTCGCCTCGTCCTCGTTGCTGATGCCGATGATCTCCAGGTCGTTCCGCGACGTCTCGTTGTATAGCTTGACAAAATTGGGTATCTCTCTGACGCACGGCCCGCACCATGTCGCCCAAAAATTGAACACGACTCTTCTCCCCTTGAGTTCGCTCAGCTTGGTAGTCTTGCCGTCAAGCGAGGTCACAGTGATGTCAGGCGCCAGGACTCCTTCCCACCGCGCGACATCGCCGCCGCCAGAGGACGTGCTCTGTTGCTGGACCTGCCGGAAATAGAGGTAGTAGACTCCTCCGAGACCGACGCTGGCGAGCAGGCTCAGGAAGCAAAGCCCGACTCCCCACCAGGCCATGGTGTTCGGCCCCCGCTTTTGCAGGACGTGGAGGAGGCCTAATACGATCCCGATCACGCCAAGCAGGGCACCCACGAGAACCAGGCTCAACACGCATGCCAAAATGCCCAATACCAGGCTGGCGATGGCCAAGCCGAGGCTTCGGGGTGCCGGAGGTTCAGTGGGTACCCCTTCAGGGTTTGCAGTCATTGCGTTTTCCCCCAATGGTGGCGCGGTAATAAAATGTGCTACGAGAGTCGAATCTCCTGCATCATCCTCAGACGCACTGATGATCAACCTTTATTGGAAGGGTTTCAATCAAAAGACGCATCCTGTTCCGACTTCCTGCATGCTACTGTTTCCTCTGCAGTTTCCAAGTGCCCAGCAGACGTGCTGGAGAAACCGTATTTCCCATCGTTGCTTCCGCGGTTCCGTTCAACTCCTCTGCCTGGGGGCAGACGCCGCGGAAGCGCACTCTTAGATTCTGCACACCTTTGGGATCGGTAAAGGTGAGTTCACGCTCTCTCACATGGAGGTCAATCAGGTCAAAGGATTCGTCTGCCTGATCCTGGGAATGAAATTTGATCTCGAGATGCCCCTTCCAATTCGCTCCATCTCGATGAAGCCGCAGTACCATCTCCGATGGCAAGAACGGAGGAGGATACAGGAGCAGATCGCCACTCCATATGCCCTCCAAGCCGGCGGCGGAAAGCTGCATCCCGGCGGGAAGTGGCGGCAGGACAGGCATGGGCGCAGGCAAAAGGGCCAGGTAACCACCATTCTTCTGGAGCTGTTGCCAGGCGTCCCAAGCCGCGCTCTGAAGGAGTCGTGCCTGGTCCACCGGCAGATCGACCAATACCGCGGTCTTTTCCGGTTCCGCCTTTGCAGTTGCCAAGTTCACGGGAATGCCCGTGACTTTTCCTGACAGCCCCGCGGGATTTTGATGGAAGATGGTTGCGTAGAGCGTGCATCCCGCCAGGTAGCTGCCGGCGGCCGAAGGATGAGACCCATCCACGTAGTAGAGTTCGAGCGACGGTTGTTGCTGTCGCACGGCTGCCCAGGCAATTCCCACCGGGGCCACCCGCGCCCGGTTTTTCCTGGCGGCGTTCATATAGATAGAGTTCAGCGCGCCCTGGTCTTCGGGGGTCGCCTTGCGCGCCCATGTGAGATAGAAGACCGGAGTCGCACCCGCTTTTCGGACCTGCGCTGCCCACTTCCGGGCATAAGGCCTAAAGATCTCGTCGCCGGCGATTCGCGTCCTGCCTTCCAAGAGGTAGTTAACGCCCAGCGTGCTCTGCTCCTGCAGCACCACGTAGTCCCATTTGCCTTCGTGCAATGTCTTCAGGGCCTCTCCCTTCTCCCAATGATCTTGAAGTCGATATCCTCCCGGAGCTACCATTCTGGCCTCCACTTTGCCCTGGTGACCGGCTTCAGCCAACTTTGTGAGAATCTCCGGCAGGTTATTGAAGTAGGTGTAGCTATTGCCGATGAACAACACCCGTGTCGAAGGTGCGGACGGAGATCTCTCCTGGCCGGTAAAGCCACGAGCAAATAGCAGGAGCAAGCTGAGAGCTACGAGGGATGGCTTAAAGAATGCTCTGCGGGTCATACGCATCGCGTGTACCTCTTGGGCAAATCCATCACCTGCATATCAGGCAAAACCAGGCACTGATTGGCGCCGCCAGGCTGACGATGAGGCCTTT
>JBEKYG010000304.1:0-6486 GCA_049511215.1 Acidobacteriota bacterium
AGGAATCCGTTGTCAACGAGATTCTGCTCACTGATATTGCGCACGACCCAAGGTTGAACGTTGCGAGCGCCAACAAGACGGATCTCAAGCACCATGTTCTCGCTGAGTTCGCGTTGATAGCTGACTGCCGCCGACATGGTGTACGGAATCTTCAGGTTTGGATCGATTAAATTGACTCGATCCGTGATCGCCGTGCTCTGAATCGGATAGATCGGCGTCGTCGGAAATGTCGGCGGGCCCAAGCGGCTCTTCTGGCTCAGCAAAACGGGCAGCACGTCGGTTCCGCTGTTGGTGACCAAATTGGCGTTGGTCATATTGCGGGTGGCATTGACCGTGATGCCTGGGTTGGCGCTGAAAATACTGGAGTAGTCCAACATTCCGTTGCGGTTGTAGGCAATCGAAGCACCGCCGCGAATCGTGGTCTGACCGTTGTCTCCAAATATATGGGTGAGAAAGCCCCTTACGACCGGGTTCCACGCAAAGCCGAAGCTCGGAGCGAGGTTCTTCAATCGGGTAGTGTACGACGAAGTTCCGGAAGTGAACTGCTTATACGTCGGGTCATTGGCAACCCGGGCTGCGGGCGTGTAGAGATGGCCGCCCCCATAGCTCTGGTGTCCGGAATACCCCCAAAGATCATCCACGGTATTCGTCGTATAAATGCTGTTACCCGGCGAAAATGGGGACTGCTCCTCCCAACGCACACCGTAGTTGACCGTCAGATCCGAATTGATGCGCCAGGAATCGGTCGCAAACACTCCCAATTCCCTCATGCTGCCGCGCTGGACGTTCGCGCCGTTGTAGGTATACTGGTTCGAAGCCTCACTCAGAACGCCGCTGCCGCCGATCTGGATAACACGTCCGGTCAACACGGCATAGAGGTTCTGCGCATTGCCGTACTGCGTGCTTGACGCCCCGGGGAAGTTCTTCGATCCGTTGGTCGTATCGAACATGGACCTGGCCGGATCTGCGGTGGTATCCACGCCGAAGCTGAGGGTCGGCACCTCCTGCCGGCTCCACAGAAACATATGGACGTCGGTGAAGCTGCCGCCGAAGCGCAGGTTGTGCGCGCCCAGGGTCCAGGCCAGGGTGTCCTCGATCGTCCTGGTCGGTGTATTGCGGCGGCTCGAGGATGCGAGCTGATAGGCATTCGTGATGCCCATTGCGGCGCTGATGCCAAGGGCATAGCCGTCCTCATTGGCAACCGATGTCCCCGAGAACTGGCCGACATTGACGTCTGGTCCGAGCAAGGTGTTCCCCCCGGCCAAGCCAAAGCGCGCCTCATTGATCAATTTCGGTTTCAGGATCGAACGCAGCGTGTTTGAGTTGGAGTAGCGGTTGGATGCCTGAGATCCCTGATTGGGGAACCCGGGAAAGGCCGGATCATAGCCGTCCGGAATGTCCAGACTTGGAGCATATTTGTGGTAGCTATAGGTTACTTCCAGCCGGTGCTTGCTGGTCAGATTGAAGTCAAAGCGCGAGGTAGCCAACCTCCGGAGGTTCATGCTCTTGTTGGTAATAACCACATCATTCAGAGATGGATTTGAATCGGCTCTGATCGTGCCTTGTTGAGCTCCTTTTTGAATGTCCGCCAGCAGCTTCTGGATCGTAGGATCAACCGTGGCCGCCCCGACGTTATTTCCAAAAGGCAGGTTGAGGATGTTTACGGTATTTGTACTCGTTCCCACCGTATAGACGAAGTTGCCCGCCGCTGCAGTGGGAGCCAGAATCGTGCGAGTCCGGGATTGCTCAGCGGGAAGCCGAAACTCTTCATAATTGACGAAGAAAAAGGCCTTGTCCTTGCCTTGGAAGCCCAGTGGACCAAACAACTTCTTCGGCAATGTGATCGGGCCGCCGACCCGGGCGCCCGGTTGATTCAGCAACACGCGGTCGCGCGGCGCTTTGCAGTTGTAAAAGTCGGAGATCAGCTGAGCCGCCGTGCACGGAACGTTTGTTCCACCGTACGTGGGTGCCTTGTCGCGATTGTTGAACCAGTAGTTTGCGTTGAAATCCGGGTTGCGATGATACTCGTATACGCTGCCGTGATATTCGTTGCTTCCCCAGCGCGTGACAAACCTGATCTGGACTGCGCCGTTGCTTGCGCTCTCGGCGTCCGGCGCAGCCGTCGAAATGGTAGCCTCCTCAACGGAGTCCACGCCTGGGATGATCGCGCTGAAAAAACCGTCGCCGCCCGCGTTCCCCTTGAGGTAGTTGTCTTGAGTGTTGATTCCGTCGATGGTGATGTTGACCGTATTGTTGGGCATGCCGGCAACCGTCGAACTGCGGTTGATTCCCGGCGTGTTCACGTCCGGAAGCAGCACCAGAAGGTCCATCACGTTACGGGTCGCTCCCGGGAGCTTCTGAATCTGGCTTACATTCAGCGTATCGGCAATGGTTGCCGAGGATGACTGAACCGCCTGGGTGTTGGTTCCCACGACGACTGTCTCGCTTTCATCACCGGCTTCAAGCACAACCCAGATATTCCCAGGCATGCCGAGGGTCAACTTGAGGTCTTTGATGACTGCCCGCTTGTGGTAGGACGCGGCAACAGTGACGGTGTAGGTGCCGGGATTCAGTGCCGGAATACTGAAGGTGCCATTATCAGCGGTGGTGCCTTTGGACTCCGCGCCGGTGTCATTGTTCTTCACCGAGATGTCGGCGCCCGAGACGCCGCCAGACTTGCCTATGACCATTCCGGTAAGGGAAGAGCCCGCTCCCTGAGCGAGTCCGAGCGAGCCGAGCATCGCAGAGAGAAGCACGGCTGTAAGGAAGCGGAATGCGTATAGTTTCATAAGGATTCCCTGGGTCATAAAGAGTAATGATGGATACTGATTTCGTAGTGCCGAGTCCCGCGGCTACAATCATGTTGGATCGAAATGCCAGTATCGACAAAGCTGATCGTCCTTCCGATGCAGCCGGGTGCGTCCGAACTCAGCGATAACCCGTGGTGACAAATGCAGCCGGCGGCAAACGCCGGTCGCACGGCACTGATGAAACAAATCTATCTCGAATGCATGCGGGATTTGCCAAGAGATCCGCTGGAATTACGGATGGCCGAGAATTTCCGTATCGCCGGGCCTACGCGGTTCTTTTGGTCCCGCCGCAGCCCAAGGCGCGCATGCTTCTCCTCCTTCCGAGGAAGAATAAGATACAATCCAAATAATCTCATAACCTGCGATCTAATCCAATCCGTTCCGAGATGGCAAAGGATAAGAAGGATTGGCTGTCTTTGTACGGTCGTCCGTTCTGGCTGGCGCCGAATCTGAGCTATGACCCGAACGAAGCCAGCACCTCCGGCTAGGAGCCTCCCTTCCTCTTCTGATCAGAAGCTAAATTGCACTGCCACCCGAAACATACGCGGATTGCCCACCGTCGAGTTGATCAGCCCGAATGTAGTCGGCGAGGAAAGGTTTGCCACGGGCAAGGCAAAGTTGGCATTGTTGAACACATTGAAGCCGTCGATGCGAAACACTATTTTTTGCGCGCCCTTCAAGCGCACGTCCTTAGTGAGTGAAGTATCAATCGTGAAGTAGTTCGGCCCGCGGAATGTGTTTCTTCCCGAGTCGCCGATTTCGCCCGCCGCCGGGAACGAGAAATTTTGGATCTGTTCCTTATAAAAGTAGAAAACCCCGTTCGTTGAACGGATCACGGTACCGGTATTCCGGCTGCCCGTATAATCGGCCAAGCTGTCCACTCCGGCGGTTGCGGTCTGGCGCCCCGACGAAACCGTGAATGGCAATCCGCTTTCCCAAAGTGAGAGGAAGCCGATGTTCCATCCTGTGAGTAACTGCCTGAACCATTCGGGAGCATCGCGGGGCCAGGTCTTTTTCGGAGTCGGCATGGCGTAGATGGCCGCGACACTGAACACGTGCGGCCGGTCTGCGTCGCTCCTGCCTTTGTTCAGGATTAGATTGAAGCTGTCGATCGGGCTGCTGTAACTTCCTCCATCTGTGGAGATGTTGTCGAGCGACTTGCTGAAGGTGTACGCGGCGTCCACGTTCAGTGCGTTCATCCGGTGACGGACGCGCACCTGACCTGAATCGTAATAGGAAAGGCCTGCGTTTGATCCGACGATCAGCTGATCGAATTGCGGATAGTTTCTCAGATAGAAATCGGAAAGTCCGGCTGCGCTGTAGCGCGTGTAATAGGTGGTGTCCAACGTATTTGCGACGGCACCCGCAAGCCCCATGTCAAAGGCAGGGCCTCCAAGCGCGTTGACGGCTCCGTTCACCGATCCAAAGAGGCGCACCAGGACATTGCTTGGCGAGACTGGCTGAAGATTGTTCCGGAACGCCACGATCTCTTTGAACGCCTGAAGGAAACTTCCTGAAGCCTTGAGTTGGTTGAAATTCAGATTCATAAAAAGACGCTTGCCGCGAGTGCTTGCATAGCTTGCCTCGATAATGGTGTCGCGGAAGAGCTGCTTCTGAACCGTCAGGTTCACTTCTTCCACATAGCCGTTGCGCAGCTTCTGGTCGAAAAATGCAGCCGTAGCCGAGCGCGTGCTCGGCATGGTCTGCGCAGGGGCGCTGGGCTGCTGAGGGAGCGGGATCCCGTCACTGAGGCGAACGTCGCTTACTGACTGGTTTGGGAAGACAGTCACCGTTTGAGAAAATCCGGGTGTGTTGACGTCAACGAATTCAGCGGTGGCGCCGACCGGACGTTCGTAGAATAATCCGCCGCCGCCGCGGATCGTGAGCGTGCGGTTGCCCCGCGGACTCCAGGCAAACCCGACGCGCGGCCCTATGTTCCTTATATTGACATCGGCCCTGTACCATTTCTGGCCGGGCTGAAGCGTGAAGTTTGAGATCTGAGTATGGGATGACACGAATGGCTCCTGATCGAGGATACCCAGGAGATCATTGCCTTCAGTAGGTGCCGGATTAACCTCATACCGCGCCCCCAGGCTCAGATTGAGATCCTTCCTCAACTTCCAGTCGTCCTGCACGAACACTCCATAGTCTTGAAATCTGAAATCGCGATCACGCGGAGTGTCGGCAGGCTGGAACGTAAACGCGTCGCTGTAAAAGGTCCTCGATACCTTCTCCATGCGACCCAACAACGCATTGTAGAGAAGCTCGAGTGTCTGCTGCCGGTCAGATGTCAGCGCCGTCGCCCCGGGGCCGATCGAAGAGGGAGGAACATTGCCGGCCGATGTGCCAAAGGTGACATCGGAGAAGACGTTCGCTGAGCTGGAAGACCGTTGGGTGGTGAAGCGCACATTCCCGCCGGCCTTAATGGTATGCCCCCACCGCGAGAGGCTGAAGTTGTCCGACGCTTCATAAATCCGCGAATCACGCGAAGAAGGGAAGTCGGGATTCAACGGGTCGGTCCACAGGCCCGAAATCATCATGGGTCCCGAAAGGCGCGCCGGACGGAGCAAAGAAGTGGACGCGCTCTGGATGCTCAGACGGAACTCATTCACCTTCCGGGCGCTGATCGCCCAATCCGATCCGGCAACAAACCCCCATTGGCTCCCCTTTTCCCTCCCGCTGGCCTGGCCGGGAAAGGTAGCATCGGCGTTATCCTGCCAGTCTGATTGGTTGTCCCGTGACCAGCTCTGACGATAAAAGAGCCGATGATTGCTGGCCAGGTTGTGATCGACCCGGATGGTGAACTGGTCTTCCCTGCCGTCGATGGGATTGTTGAAACGATACCCTGCAGTGTTCAAGCCGTCACCCAGGTCCGTGTTGTTGGGATCAGGGAGCATACTAAGAGTTTTGGCTACCTGCGGATCGATCCCCAACTTGCGCGGATCACTGCTCACGATGTTGAAGGTGTTGGGCGTTTGCGTCGCATTGGCCACACGCGGATACCAGGTGAAAAGGCCCGATTTCGCATTGGATGTAAGCACAGTGCGATTGCGCAGGATTTCCTTGTTGAACCGCGTGCCCTCATAGTTCCCGAAAACAAAGGTGCGGTTGGCAATCAAGGGGCCGCCGCCGCTGAAGCCGAAAATATTCTGATTGTCCTTTGGCGTTTTGCTATTTGCGGCGTTATTGAAAAATTCATTGGTGTTGAGGAAGGAGTTTTCGAAATAATCGTAGGCGCTTCCGGTCCATTTGCCGCCCCCCGTGCGTGTGACCATAATGATCTGGCCACCGGCCCTGGTAGAGTACGCGGCTCTAGCACCCGCTGTAATTACGCGGAACTGATCGACGGAATCCATGTTGACGACCGCCAACGAGAGGCCAAAGCTTGGGGCCACGGGATCGTTCACATCGGCGCTGTCCAATGTCAGATTGTTGCTTCCCTGGCGCGTTCCGTTGACTCGAGACAGGCCTGGGCTGCCCCCTTGCGTTTCGACATCGGTCTGAAAGACGCCGAAGTTTATGGGTATGAGGTCCAGTTTCGGCAACAGATCCAATTCTCTGCGAACGAACGTACGTGAAAGCTCATAATCAGGAAGCGGGTTCAGCTCCTCAACGTTTTTGATCTGCGGGTTGCCGGCCGCAGCGCCGGCCGCAGCACTGGTCTGCATGCTCAATT
>JBEKYG010000305.1:0-6463 GCA_049511215.1 Acidobacteriota bacterium
CTAAATCTTCTACTAACCACTTAATAGTGTGCCCCTATGCAAAACGCAAGATCGGATATCGGACCCTGATTTTTAGCGGGTTTCAGCCAATCCGAATGCCGAAACCCCGCAAACATAGGCTAGCGGAACTACCAGGTGATCTGGAGCGCTCTTAACCAAGCGCCATTCAAACCTGACCCCATTCCCACGCGTTCTCTTGATTTCGCGTTGGAAAGTAATTACAGTAATTACATGAAAGCCATCGAGCTCAAAATTGCACGCATTGGCAACTCCAAAGGGGTTCGCGTTCCGGCCGCAACCTTGCGCCGATATGGGATTGGCGCCACCATCGTTATGGAAGAGAGGAGCGATGGCATCATGCTGCGCCCGGCAGGGCGTTCGGTTGCGAAGCTCTCATGGGAGGATACTGCCAGGGAAATGGCGTTCTCGGGAGAGGACTGGAGCGAGTGGGATCCTACGACTGCCGACGGACTGAAGGCCCATCCTTGGGATGCCGGAAAGCCCCCGAGCGTGGCCGAACGAGATGCCAGATACAAGGCAATCCGCCGGCATGAAGCGCCGAAACGCTATGAAATCCGCTGGGCCGACCTGGAACCCACCCAAGGGGCGGAGATGTCAAAAGAGAGACCGGTCGTCATCGTCAGTTTGGACATTTTGAACGGACAGCTCCAGACCGTGACGGTATGCCCCTTGACGACCAGCATTCATCCCACTTGGCGTTCCCGGCTGCAAGTCCGGATCGGCCGCCGTAACGCCGAAATCGCGGTTGACCAGATCCGCACGATCAGCAAGTGCCGAATTGGATCCAAGGTCGGAGTTCTCTCCGAAGATGATGCCGCTGTCTTGCGGCGAATCATCACGGAAATGTACGGGGAATGAATTTCAGATCGGGGTCGGCCCCAACCTCCAGATTATGAGAGCAACCTGGAAGGAATCCGGCACCGCCGCAGTGCCCTGAAAAAGTGTTTGTCAAAGGTGCACACCTGAAGCCCAAGTTCGACGGCAGCGGCAGCCAGAACGGCATCCCCGTAATCCTTGATCTGATGGGGCCAGAGCTTCAATACCTGCTCAGGATAATAGCCACAGTCGAACTCAATCCCGGGCAGCTTCAGTAGGTCACCGATTGCGTCGGCGACGAATTGTGATTTGCAGTGGTAAATGCCTTCGAGCACGAACACGAGATCGTTGAGTGCCGAAGCGGTGACGGTGATGCGGCATTCGAGATTGGCCGCGGACGACAGTAACTCCGCCATGATACCGGTTTGACGAGGGATGCGGTCCGTGATGAACGAGATCAAACCATTGGCGTCGATCAGGAGTCGATTCATCGCACTTTCTGAGCCCGAATCATGCGCGCGCGGCAAATGTCCTCGGCAATATTTCCGGGGCCGGCTTTGACCATAGCACGGTAGCGCAAGAATGATTTGGCGGCGGACTGCACGACGGCTTTGCCATCCCGCAGGGTCCATTCGAGGGAGTCGGCGATTTCCAGCTTGAGCGCCGATCGTACCTCGCGTGGAATCGTCACTTGATATTTGGACGATATTTTGGAGATCATAGTCTCACCTTACAGTAAAGGTAAATCGTAAGGCGCCCAAAGTAAACCTATATTTTGCCTGGTTACTAATCAGTTCATAAATAGGTGGACATTTGATCAAGAAATAAGGATCGGGACGGAAGTCGTGTTCGCTTTGGGTGGCGATCATCAGTATCGGGGTCGGTATCGGGATCGCAATCGGCTTTTGCAGACCCCTAAAACCGATTGCGACTGCGATTTCGACCCCGATACCGATACCGACGGACATAGTATTCTCCTCTCTTTTTGATACCGCCAAATGTCAACCTACTTATGAACTGATTGGTAAGGGGGGGGCAGGCCTTCATGGCCGGAACTCAGTTTTGATCTGCCCTGCCTGTCATGGCTGCTGTCTGAACCGCGGATTCGATTCTGGCGGTCGACCATGTCCTCGAAATATGGAGATGTCTCACCTGACGTCCCTCTATCTCGAATCGCGGATGTTCGGAAAATTAGAGCTTTCCAATCTGATTCCCCCTGATTTATTATGTATCACAGTCATTAGAGGTGGTCAGACCTTAGGGGGAACTTAAAGTTCACACCAGCTCGGAGCCCGCGAGAGATCAGGTCGGGCCTCCAGGCGGGATCCTTAAGGCCAAAACCCCCGTTGATTTTTCTTATCGAAGTTGCTGAATATGGGAACCTTGAAGCACTGCACCTCACTTACGGGCGCACGGGAGGTCATTAGAGCAATTCCGTTTAGGCACAGGAGATCGCTCGCGAGGAATCGCAGCGTGCCCGGATTTGAGGTCACCTGTCTATTTCCAAGGAGTCATCATGAGACCATTGGTTTTCAGGTTCGCTCTGGCGTTGATCCTGGTTGTGACGTTCGGCATGTTTGCTTTTGCCCAGGGGTCGAGCTCTCAACTGGCCGGAACAGTTCTCGACCAGACCGGCGGCGTCATTCCCGGCGCGGATGTGACGGTCAAGAATGATGTGACGGGGGAGGTGTACCAGGCCGTGACGGCGGAGAACGGCACCTTCGCCATTCCGTCCCTGCCTCCCGGAACCTACACCGCCACGGTCACCGTCCCGAAGTTCAAGCAGGCCAAGGTCACCGATATCAAGCTGATTGCCGGCGCTGTTTCCACTATCCGCGTCACTCTCGAGGTCGGCGGCATCAACGAAGTGATCACGGTGCAGGCCAATGCCGAGAACCTGCAGGCTTCATCCGCAAATGTCACGACGACGATGACGGTCAACCAGATAACGAAGCTCCCCCTGGCCACCCGCAATGTTTTGGACTTCCTGATCATGCTTCCGGGCGTGAACACCACCACCATTGCGCGCTCCTCGACCATCAACGGCCTGCCGAACGCCACCTTCAACATCACGATTGACGGCGTTCCCCCTCAGGACCAATACCTCAAAGGCAGCGCGTGGGGCGACGGTTTTTACAGCATGATCAGCCCGCGGCTGGACGCCATCGAGGAAGTCACCGTCTCCTCGGCAACGCCGGGTGCGGAGAGTGCCGGACAGGGCGCCGTGCAGATCAAGTTTGTGACCCGTTCGGGGAACAACGATTACCATGGCAGCGCTTATTGGTATCACCGCAACCCGGCGCTCAATTCCAACTACTGGTTCAACAACCGCGACAAGACGCCCACCTACGACGGGAGTTCGACGCCGTGCACGACAGCGCAGATGCAGACGGAATTCGATAAGTGCAAAGCGCCGCGCGATCGCCTGCTGTTCAATCAGCCCGGCGGCCGGATCGGCGGCCCCATTACCCTGCCGAAGCGGCTCTTCGGCCCGTTGGGATTCAACGGCAAGGACAAGGCGTTCTTTTTCATCAACTATGAAGAATTCCGCCAGCCCACCCAGATCACCCGCACCCGGACGTTTTTCAGCCCCGGGGTTGAGAACGGCGTTTTCCCGTACACGGTGGGCGGGGTCACGCAAACCGTAAACCTCTGGAACCTGGCGGCTGCCAACGGCCAGACCGCTACCCCGGACCCGACCATTCAAAAGCTGTTAAACGATATCCGGGCGGCCGCCAAGGATCCCAATAACGGTGTTACCGAGCAGCTCACATCCGATCCGCTCCTTGAATACTACCTCTTCACCAACAGTGGCCCGATCAACCGCAGGTTCTTGACTACGCGCGGTGACTTCAATTTAACATCGAGGCATCGCCTCGAGGTCAGCTGGAATTTCCATCGCTATGTCCCCACCCTGGACTTCGGGAACGGTTACGATCCTGCCTATCCGGGCTCGCCGAACATCGGTGAGCAGAGCAGCAACCGTTTCACCGCATCCACAGCGCTGCGTTCCACCATTACGCCGAGGCTGGTCAATGAAGCACGCTTCGGCTTGCTGGGTGGCAATTCACTCTTTAACCAGAATGTTACTCGCGCCACCTATTCGGGATCGGTATACAACCAGGACGGCTTTGCACTCAGCCTGAGCCCGATCAGCAATGCTTACCGGACTACAGCTCAGTCTCGCCGCAACACTCCGGATGAAGCGATTGAAGACACATTGAGCTGGACCCGAGGGACGCACAGCTTCAGCTTCGGCGGCTCCTGGACCAACATCGGCGGCTTTGTCTGGCAGGCCCAGATTGTATCCCCGGTCACTTTCGGTGTGAACACCGCGTATGATCCGGCCGCGATCCTGTTCAACTCAACCAACGGCCCGAAGAATTTTCCCGGCGCTTCGGGCACGCAATACGGCAATGCCCAGAGCGTTTACGCGCTCCTAACCGGGCGTGTGAGTCAAATCAGCGGGTTGGCCATCCTCAGTGAAGCCACCAATCAGTACACCTACAATGGCGCCGGAATTGCCCGCGGCCACATGCGCGAAATGGGCTGGTTTGCCCAGGATTCCTGGCGCATTCGTCCGGGCTTTACATTCACCTACGGCGTGCGTTGGGAAGTGCAGTTTCCGTTCATACCGCTCAACAGCGCGATGACGACCAACACCCTGGCGGATCTATGGGGGCTTTCGGGGCCGCAGACCTTCGGCAACGGCAAGCTCTACACGCCCGGCAACCCGGCCGGCACGGCGCCGACGTGGAAACAGTTCGTGGCGGGGACCCCTGCCTTCAACACTTCCTGGACGAACTTCGCTCCGAGCCTGGGCTTCGCCTGGACGCCAAAGGGCAAGGGAGGCGCCTTGAGTCATCTGCTGGGCGAGAGCGGCAAGACCGTCGTGCGCGGAGGTTTTTCACTCGCCTTCAATCGTAATGGTCTGTATGACTACATAGTAATGTATTCCAACAACCCGGGCGTTACCATCAACGCCGCGCGCAACGCCACCAACGGCAACCTGGTCTACGCAGGAGAGACATGGCCCATCCTGTTCCGCGACAAGAGCCGGATGGGCCCGCCCGCATTCGCCGCGACGCCCGTGTATCCGATTCAGTCGACCTCGATCTCGGACCAGGTCAACCTGTTCGATCCCAACACCAGGACTCCGTACACGCTGTCCTGGTCGTTCGGCATCCAGCGCGAGCTGACCAAGGACATGGCGCTCGAGGTGCGCTATGTGGCCACGCGCAACCTGCAGCCCTGGTCGGAGCGGAGTGTCAACGAGCAGAATCTGGTCGAGAACGGATTCATGGATGAATTCAAGAAGGCGATGGCGAACCTGCAGGCCAACCAGGCGGCCTATCCAACCACCAGCACACTGCACAACTCTTTCGCCTATACCGGCGCGGCAGGCACTTCGCCGTTGCCGATTACGCTGGCCTACTTCTCCGGATATACCGCAGCGCAGGCCACCGATCCGACCAAATACACTTCCAGCAGCTTTACCAGCAACACCTTTGTCAACACACTGGCGAAGTACGGCGCCAACCCGGGCAGCTATGCCCTCAGCCTGTGGAGCACCAATGCGACTTTCCGCGCCAATGCGCTGGCGGCCGGCCTGCCGGCGAACGAATTCGTGGTCAACCCCACGGTCGCCTCCGGCGGCGCCTGGATCTCGACCAACGGCGGATTCAACCGCTATGACGCGATGGTGATCGAGCTACGGCGCCGGCTGTCCAAGGGGCTGCTGATTCAGGCCAACTACACCTGGGCCAAGGCCATCAACGGAGCGCGCGCGTCCTACCGGACACCTTACATCCATGTCACCGGCGATACCCTGCCGCACGCGTTCAAGGTCAACTGGGTTTACGAATTGCCGATCGGCGGCGGTAAGTTGCTGCTGAGCAGCTCTCATGGCATTCTCGACCGCGTCATCGGCGGCTGGGAAGTTGAGGGGACCGGACGCATTCAGGCAGGCAACCTGCTGAACTTCGGCAATGTCCGTCTCGTCGGCATGACGCTGAAAGATCTGCAGAATGCCGTCGGGCTGCGCTTCGATGACAAGAACAAGGTTGTCTACTACGAGCCGGAGGACATCCGGATCAACACGATTGCGGCCTTTAACTATAGTGCGACCACCACCGCAACCAACACAACGTATTACAGCCCCTCCTGGGGCGTGCCCACAGGACGTTACCTCGCGCCCGCAAGCCAGGCGGACTGTCTCCAAGTTGTGTCTGGCGACTGCGCCGGATATTCCGTCTACGTCAGGGGCCCGATGTTCATGCGCTTTGACATCGGCCTGGTGAAGCGGATCCGCTTCTCGGAATCGAAAAACTTCGAACTTCGCGGCGAGTTCCTGAACGCCTTCAACGCGATTAACTTCTACGGCGCCACCTGCGCCGGCAGCGGATCGACCTGCGGCCTGGTAACCACGGCCTATACAGACGCGCTCCAGCAACAGGATCCCGGGGGACGCCTGATTCAGATTGTCGTGCGCATCAACTTTTAGCGTTAACCCGCATTTCTCACCAGGTTTCTACTGCGGCGGCGGATACGGGCATGTCTACTGCGTTGCGCTCGGTCGGGCTCCTCGACGTACTGTCAAGTACGCCTGCGGAGCCCTCGGTCGCGC
>JBEKYG010000306.1:0-6454 GCA_049511215.1 Acidobacteriota bacterium
GTCTTGGCGATGGCATGCACGTGTTTTGCGATGCGAGGTGGGAGGGATACACTCTGACGAACTGGTTTTTCCAGTCTAGCCATGCGGTCATTTTACACCACTTCGCACCAAAATGCATCAGAAGCGCCATGTCGGAAAGAGGACTGATGACGATGACGCTTTCATCCATCCGCAGGCCCTAAATGTGCGGCCAGGCGTGGTCCCCCTCGAAGAGCTCTTCCCTGAGCGCTTCCTTCTGCTCTTCCTCCATGGTCTTGTCATGTCTTATGGCGTTGTATCGCTCCATCTTACCGATGAGATCCCCTTTCATGTCCCCTATCACCTTCTCGAAATCCTTGAAATCCGCGGCGTCCACGATCCGCCGGCTTGCGAGGAATCCGTAGTAGGCCATTAGGGCCTCAAAAACATCCTCTAACATTTCACGATCGACGTCACCGAATTTGAAGATGAACTTGTGCATGATTGGCTTGAAGTTCATGTGCACCAGGGCAAGGTCCTCATTCAGGAAAGCTCCGCTGGAATCAATATCTTCGACGAAACGGAAAAAGACCCTGAGCGTTGCTAGATGATCGGGGAGGCGCGAGCGCATCTCCCCCGACTCCAGGAGGATCGATTGGGCAAACGCTTCCATGCGACAGTCGTTGTAATCCGCGCGCAGGCTGTCCACCTGCTCCCATTTCTCCTGGTCCGCTAACCGCTCGATCCGTTTTCGATCCAGAGGACGCAGCAGATAGTCGAAGTAATTGCCCCCGTGTTTTCCGAGATACTTATGGATCTCCAGGTTGCCGAGAACCACCGGGTCCTTTGGCTCGAGTTGGCGTGCCTGGAGCAGGGCGATGCCCGCTGCTTTCAACTCTCCCGCCATGAGGTGGTACAAGCCCTTGTTGCACCAGAAGTTTTTGTTGCGAGGCTCCAGCCGCAACGCTACGTCGATGTGGCGTTGGGCGGCCCCGAGGTCTCCAAGCCGTGCCGCTGCGTGCGCCAGAGAGTCGTAGAGTGTCGCGCTGAGGCTGCGGCGATCCGCCAGTTTCTCCAGGAGGCGTCTGCTGATGTCGAATCGCCAGAGCTTCTCCAGGTTCTCTATGACGCCGTCCATTTCCTCAGCGAAGTGCTCGGGCTCAGCCAGCTCGACCATAAGCCCGAACCCTTTTTCGATCATCCGCACCGCTCCTCGATCCCCTTTCCTGGGCAACAGGCTAAGCCCAAGCTCCATGACGGCGGGATAGAACTGAGGACATCGGCGGGCTATGCGTTTCAGCCGGTCAACGACCTCCGCCGCTGTCGGCGGGCTCCAGAAAGCAGCCATCCTCAAATCTGCCTGTATGCCGCAGTAATCCCATTCCGCCGCCTTCCACGCTGATGTTTTCTGCACATCCATTTTGTGGCCCCCTGTTTTTATCGGCCCGCGAATGATCCTCGTTCCTCTAGGGGCGGGAAAACCGCGTCATTCAGGGCGCGCGATCACCCCAACGCCAGGGATGAGGCTGAAATGCGCATCGGCCGTCAGGACTACCGCACCTATTTGCCGGGCACAGCAGCCGATCACCACATCCGGCAAAGGCAGAGTCAGACCCTTGCGGTCCAATTGCCAAAGGGTCTCCGCAACGTTTTTCCAGATCCTCTCGTCCGTGGGAACGCAGATCATGACATCCCAGAAAGCCTGAAAGCGCTTTAGGACCTGGAGTTCCCGAAGTCCCCTCCCCACCTCACAGCGCACCACACCGCAAACAGCGAGGTCCCGCGCCGCCGCCGTCAAAGCCAGCGCGCGCAGGGGATCCCGGCCCTGCCGAAGCATGTGAATGTAGAAACTGCTGTCAACGAGAACGGGACTTGCGGCCATAGGTTCTTCGTTTCTCTGCGCAGTAAAAAGTGGAGTCGGGATCCGAGACCTGATGGAAAGCGATTCTCAATTCCTCTGGGGTCAGTCCGAGCCCTTCCCGGGTGAGCCTGATCAGTTCAGCCCGGCGATCGATTTCCCGCAAGGCAAGATCAACTGCGCTTGTTTTGCTGGTAACCCCGGTTGCTGCCATAACTCGCTTCAACAGATTTTCGTCGATATGCATAGTCATCTTCATACAGCTAAAGTATGGCATGGATACCATCCTGATGTCCATCAGTGATGACATTGGTGCAACACAGGAAACAGGAAAACGCATTCCTCACCTCATTGCTCACGAAATCCTCCGGATGCAAGAGCCGTCGCGCTCGATGATGCCATGGCGGATGGCGCCGTTGATGACAGATTTGAAGGCGTCCTGCCGGAAGGGGACTGACGACGGCAACTGCTTGAAAGCGCTTGCAGAACCGCAGATCAGATGCCTCTTCGAGGGGTTTAAACAAAAATCGGACGCCGATTTTTCAATCTAACATCTGCATCGATGCGTTAGAGTAATCGCCATAGTTATGCGTCGCACTTTCCTGGGCGGTTGGAAATCGCCATGCATGGTCATCGGTCTTCGGCTCAACAATCTGGCCTGCTTTCTTGATGTAAGCGGGAATTTGGGGGGTGAAGAATTGTCGAAATATCATCCGGTTAGGATCTTGCCGTCGTCAGTCTCCAGTCGACAATAGGGTACTGATGGCTTCGGCAGCTGTACCGCCGTAGCAAAAACCTTAAAACCAGAAAATGACGACAAAAAGCTCGGCTAAGCGCGATCCTGGAGTCTTTTCCGGAGCCTATCCCCTCGGCATTCACGCACTTGCCCAGGTCCGGCACCGATTCCCCCGATGAGCTCTCCTTGGATGTCCCCTATCGCCTTCTCAAAATCCTCAGATCCGGGGACACAGTGCTTTTTTCAAAAGCCTGCCAAGCAATATGTCCCCGGAATTGGGGACGGCATGGTTTTTTTCGCATGGACCTGCGTCGCGGCGGCATTGTAAGATGGCGCCGTTTTATTAATCCGATCGCAATCCTG
The DNA here is from genome assembly GCA_049511215.1 of Acidobacteriota bacterium. GTDB lineage: Bacteria > Acidobacteriota > UBA6911 > UBA6911 > UBA6911 > JAFNAG01. The sequence goes on from JBEKYG010000306.1 coordinate 2,916, forward strand.
AAGGCATGACCTGCGGCCGGCCCGGCGCCGGCATCAAACAGGAGGCTGGATGTTTTGCAACCACTGCGGAGCCGCGAACGCCGACGGTTCCCGCTTCTGCTCTGCTTGCGGTGAGACGATCGCATCGCCGAGTCAGCCATCGAGACCTGGTGCCAGCCCAATCACTGACAAACGCCATCATCCCCTGTATCTTTCGATCCCGCCTCAACAGAATTAGGCTTGGCATCGGGCTTCCTCCTTGCTAATAGGTATCGAATTCTAAGGATGTTGGGAGTTGGCGGCATGGGACGTGTATACCTTGCCGAAGACGAGAGGCTCGGCGTTCGGGTAGCCATCAAGGTCCTCCGGGAGACCTTGAGCCGCGATCCAGGCTCCGTCATGCGGCTGATCGCTGAAGCAAAGCTTGCCATTCAGCTTGCGCACCCCAACGTGGTCCGCGTCGATCATTTTGAAGACGGCGAAATGTTGAAGTTCCTCGTCATGGAATACATCGAGGGGGAAACTCTGGCGCATCGGATTGCAGGGGAGAGAAAGCTGCCGGAAGGGGAGGTAAGACGGATAGCCATTGAAGTCTGCAAGGGATTGGAGCACGCACACCACAAGAGGGTGATTCACAGGGACATCAAACCGGGGAATATCCTTCTGGCCAAGAATGGAGAGATCAAGATCGCCGACTTCGGCATCGCGCGCGAGTGCCGCGACTCGGTTTCGCGACTGACCTCGCAAGTCGATTCCGGGACGCTCCTTTATATGTCGCCCGAGCAGCTGATCGGCAAAAGCAACGAGGTGAGCGATGTCTATTCGCTCGGCATCGTGGTCTATGAGATGGTGACCGGCCAGCCGCCCTTCCGCTCGGGGGACATCCCCTATCAGATCCGCGAAATTGTGCCCGACCCTCCGGCAGGCGTGTCCCCAGAGTTGGGCGCGATCGTGCCAGGTGCCTGGAGAAGAAACCGGAGCGCCGTTACCCCTCCGTCCTCGCCCTGCGCGGGGAACTCGACGGGACCGCGGAGGCAAAGCGGAAAGAGGAAGAGGCGCGCGCCGCGGCGCTGCGCAGGGCTGAAGAAGAGCGGCAGCGCGCCGAAGAACAACGCAAGGACGAAGAGCGTCGCAAGCAGGCTGAACTAGAGGCGAATCGGCGGAAAGAGGAAGAGAGGCGGGCTGCGGAACAATGCAAGGAAGAGGAACAGCGCAAGCAGGCTGAAATTGAGGCCAACAGGCGCAAGACGGAGGAGCGCCAGCAGCAGGAGGACGCGCGTTAGAGAGAGGATGAAAGGAAAAAAGCCGCGGCGGGGCTGGCTGCGGCTGCTCTGGACCTTCTCGGTCGCGGTGCATTAGATGAGGCTGAAAGGAAATTGCAGGAGGCGCTGAGCCTCGATCCCGCGCATGCCGAGGCCAAGGCCGCACTCGATCGCTGCCGCGATGAAAAGGCCGCGGCCGGGGAACGCATACAGCGCGCCGAGAGCCCAAAGACAGTCCCTTTTGTGGCAAAATCCAACTATGGCCGCCGGGCGGCTATTGGGCTCCTGGCGGTTGGCATAGTCGCGGTTGTTATCTGGGTCGTCGCCAACTTGGGAAAGAAGGGAACAATCTCTTCTGCAGTAGCCGAAATGGAATTTGTCTCTATCCCCGCCGGGAAGTTCACGATGGGGTGCTCGGCAGGCGACAGCCAATGCTCGAGGTGACGAGAACCCACGCCATGAAGTGACGATTTCCCGACGCTTCGAGTTGGGGAAGTATGAGGTGACCCACTGCCCCTGGGTCAAGGTGATGGCGAACAATCCTAGTTATTTCAAGGGGGATGACCGCCTGCCGGTGGAGCAAGTCAGCTGGAACGACGCGCAGGCGTTCATCGCGAAACTGAACACTCCGAATGACGGCTATCGCTATCGGCTGCCGACCGAGGCCGAGTGGGAATTTGCTGCGCGCGGGGGCACGGCTGGGCCGTATTACGGCGACCCTGACGGAATCGCGTGGTACGACTCCAACTCCGGAAACAAGACACACACTGTGGGGCAGAAGCGACCGAACGGATATAGTCTCTATGACATGCTGGGAAATGTCTGGGAGTGGTGCTCGGATTGGTATGGCGATAGTTACTACGATGGTTCTCCTGCCGCGGATCCCAAAGGCCCGTCCTCCGGGCAGTCAAGAGTTCTGCGGGGCGGGTCCTGGAACAACAATTCGAGGTACGCCCGCGTATCCGTCCGCCTCTGGGGCAATCCTGGCTACGGGAGCCTCTCTATTGGCTTCCGTGTGTGCCGGGAGAAGCTTTGATCCCTTGATCCTTCTTCCTTTTCCCGTTCCTTGGGGTCCCGGGGGCTTCAGCCCCCTGGACTTTTTCGCGATGGTTGAACAAGTGCAGGATCCTGCCGTCATAGTTATCAAAGCATACGATTTCGTGTTGTGGCTTCTGCCCAAGGCGGAGAAATTTCCGCGGTCGTATCGATTCAGCATCGGGGACCGCTTGGTCGCGAGCGGCCTGGACCTTTTGCTTCATCTCGTGGATGCGGCTTATAGCTCCGACAAGCGCGAACCGCTGCGCCACGGGGCGAATCATTCCTGGAGGTCATCCGGACTATAGAGTGTAATCCCCACAACCCGCTCGAAGTGCCGGTCGGCAGAGGCGACGGAATCGATACGCAGGCGCTGCGCGACCGAGGCAAGCAACGCGTCGTTGGTCAATAATCCGGCCTGACGTGAGATTGCCATGGCTGAAATGAAATCCGCGGGTGCCAGGGGTTCCTGCGCGAGTCCAATTGCGAGAATGTCGTTCACGAGCGCCATGTATCGGCTTAGCTGTTGGATCCGCTCCGGCTGGCGGCCCAACTGGCGCGCGGGATTTGCGGCCCGTATCCAGGCATTGGCACGCGCTTCCGCGAGCATCAGTTGATGCATCACTTCCGCGAGGATATGCGACGGCAACACCCCGGCCAGTTCATCCTTTGCGCAGCGTTCCAGCAGTGTTCTGCACTGGTTGGATGAATTCTGAATTGCGTAGAGAAAAATGTTCGCATCCAGCACCACCCTGTCCCCGGTCTTGATGTCGTTGAGATTCACTGGTCGAAATAGTCCTCATGGTTCAACGCAACCAGTTGACGGTTCGATAGCCGGAACGGGCGGGAGCACAGGCGCTCGACGGCGGCGAGCCTCAAGACAGCATTCCGCCCGCCATGCATGTAATTCGACAGTGCATCCGTGATGATCTCGCTCATCGGGCGCCTCTCCTGAACCGAGCGCTCCTTGAGCCGGCGTGCCGTGTTTTCGTCAAGCACCGTGCCAATTTTTTGTTTCATGTTTCCTATCTTACGGCTCAGGCCATGGTGCGTCAAGATGCTTTCTAGAAACAGATACGAATCAGTTCACAAACAGGTGAACATTTGATCCAAAAACGATGATCTGGACGGAAGTCGTGTTCGCTTTGGGTGGCGATCATCGGTATGGGGGGATCGGGGTCGCAGTCGCAATCGCAGTCGCTATCGGTTTTTCAGACCCATACAACCGACTGCGATTGCGACTGCGATCGCGATACCGACGGA
>JBEKYG010000307.1:0-6451 GCA_049511215.1 Acidobacteriota bacterium
CGGACCTCAGACAGTACTACGCGGGCTCAAGCGCTTCCAAGATATTGCGCTGGGAGCGAAGCTGCTGGGTGGCGAACTAACCGATGTGGTTGCTATTAAATGATTTCCGGGGCACGCGCAGGTCTAGCCTGATGTTGGCGCCTTGGGGGAAGCTCCAGATGTTCGGCCATGGGTTGAGGGATGGAGAGGAAGTACTGGTTGTGGACAGACTGAAAAGAGTGTTGTCACGCAAGCACGAGTAGGGGCAACCGGAAAATCCTAGGAGGACATGTGAGAGCGATCGCTGTATTGCCGGGAAAGAAAGGGCCGCACCTGATCGAATTGCCCAACCCGCCGAGGATCGGCAGGGGGGCGACAGAGGTCGAAAGGGTAGTAATCAAGGTCAAGGAGGTTGGGATCTCGGCCATCGACAGGCGAATTGCCTCCGGTGAGCATTTTGAACCTCCTAAGGGCGCGACCCACTTTGTGCTGGGTCACGAAATGCTGGGGCGTGTCGTTGACGTCGAACAGGCTGATGAGCAGTTTACGGGCGGCAATGAAATTCATGGAATCAACATCGGCGACCTCGTGGTTCCCCAAGTGCGGCACGGTTGCGGTCAGTGCATCCAGTGCGCCAGGGGCAACACCGATTACTGCCTGAACGGCCTGTACCAGGAACGTGGGATTCACCAGCTCGACGGATTCATGTCGGATTATGTAATGGAGAGCGCGCGGTACCTTATCAAGGTCCCCTCCGACCTGGAAGATGTCGCCTTGCTTCTGCCTTCGCTGGCGATTGCCGAAAAAGCGGTTTCAATGTGCATTAACGCGAAACATGCGATGGACCACCCGTGGCCGTTTCCGGATCACAGCTATCATTTCGAAGATTGGGGAGAGGGGAAGGCCGGTGTCGTTTGGGGAGGTACCGACATTGCCGTCCTGATCGCCTGTTTATTGGTCGCGGGGCGAATGAAGACCTTTCTGATTGCAGACAATCCGAGCGGCGGAACGCTCGCCTCCATCGTTCGAGATATCGGCGCCGTCTATGTCGAGCAGCGCGGAATGGATGTCCATAGCATCGTTAGGGAGGCAGGGCGGATCGACATGATTTACGAAGCCTCCGGTTCCCCTGCGATTGACTTCCAGATGACGGAACTGATGGGGCGGTGCTGCATTCTCACCTTCACGACCACGCCGGCTCCCGGTAGGGCAGTCAATATCGATGCCAACGGGCTGATGCGTCAGTGTGTGATTGGCTCACAATCCCTGGTTGGGGTCTCCAGCGCCAGCCGGCAGCACTACGAGCAAGCGTTGAAGAGCTTGAGAAGGCTCAAGGAGCAATATGGATCCGCGATGAAGCAAATCATCACTCACCGTTACGACTTGATGCAGTATCAGGCGGCATTCGCTGAAGACGGCGGGGAAGCCATCAAATCACTACTGACGTTTGGCGACCAGGCTGAGATTGGAGCCTGGCCATCAAAAGGATAAAAGGAGATTCAGGAATGCAAAATTACAAAATGTTGATCGGGGGAGAGTTGGTTGACGCCGTCTCCGGGCAGACCTATGATGTGATCAATCCGGCGACGGGGGAAGTGATTGCCAAGGCTCCGCTCGGCAGCCAGGTAGACGCCGAAAGGGCGGTGGCGGCCGCGCAAAAGGCCTTCCCCGTCTGGTCAAAGATGAGACAAGACGAACGCTCCAGGATCGTGAGCCAGATAGCCGCCGCGATCCTGGAACACGTGGAAGAGCTGGCGTGGATCGAGACTCTCGACCATGGCACACCAATCGACATGGCGATCCACGGCGCCATACCGGGTGCGGCCGAGGACTTCGAATATTATGCCTATGCCAGCAGAGCGCTGATGGGGGGAACCTTCCCGGCGCGGCCCGGAGTGTTGTCCTATATCATGCGCGAACCTATCGGCGTGTGCGCGCAGATCACGCCGTGGAATGACCCGCTGGGCATGATCGGCGTCATGACGGGGCCTGCGCTTGCCGTCGGCAACGCGTGCATCGTGAAACCGCCCAGCATTGATTCCCTGGCGGCCTTGAAGTTCGGCGAGATCCTGAGCAAGCTCGATATTCCCCCCGGCGCTGTAAACATCATTTCCGGACCAGGCGACACGGTTGGCGAAACCCTGGCTTCTCATCCGGCCGTGGGGAAGGTTGCGGTTACCGGGAGTTGCGAGACCGGAAAACGGATCATGGCTTGCGCCAGCAAAACGGTAAAGCAGGTGAACATGGAACTGGGAGGCAAGAACCCGTTCATTATTCTCGAAGATGCCGATTTGGATGCGGCGGTTGGGGCCGCGGTCTTTTCGTCATTTTTCAACGGCGGCATGGTGTGCGCCTGCCCGGGCAGATTCTATGTACACGAAAAGCTGCATGCCGAATTTGTCGACCGGTTTGTGGAGGGCGCCAAGAGGCTCGTCGTGGGCGACCCCACGGATCCCAAGACCCAGATGGGCCCAATGGTGAGCGAGGAGCACCGGAACAATGTCGAGGGCTACATCAAATCCGGTATCGACCAGGGTGCCGGTCTTGTCCTGGGAGGCATCAGGCCCACGACGCCCCCTCTGGACAAGGGATTCTATGTAATGCCCACGGTGTTCACCAACGTCACCCAGAACATGAAAATCGCGCGTGAGGAGATTTTCGGGCCGGTCGTGTGCATCATAAAATTTTCTTCGGAAGATCAGGTTGTGGAGATGGCCAATGACAATACGTTCGGGCTGTCCGCTTCAGTCTGGACCAAGGATACCGGCAAAGGCTTGAGATTTGCGCACGAAATCCAGGCAGGATGGGTGTGGGTCAATGAGCACCTGCGCAAAGCCAAAGAACTGCCCTGGGGCGGTTATAAGGAGAGTGGATTTGGCAGGGCAGGTTCCATTTACTCAATCGAAGAGTATACTCAGCTTAAAGTCGTTTGGGTCAACCTGGGTAAATGACCGCGGAGGGGAGTTGCGAACGGGAGTACATTGAAGCCGGGAAAATTGCCGGCTTCAGGAGGTATGTGCATTGACAGGCATGCAGGAGTACCTGGACAAGCTGGGAGATGTCTGTCCGCAGGAACTACTGACCTTGGAAGAGGAGGTAAACCCCGCCGCATTCGAGGCGACAGCCGTATTGAGACGACTCGAGATGGCGGCGAAACATCCGCTGGTGGTGTTCAAACGACCCTTAAACCTGAAGGGCCAGGTCTCTGAATTTCCGCTGGTCATGAATGTATTCGCAGACCGGGCGCGCTGTGCGCTGGCGCTCGGGATGAGGCGCGAAGACGCCAAACTCGCGCTGGCAATCGAGTACGGAAAACGGGAAGCAGGAATGCGCCCGCCCGAAGTGATTGCGAAAGGCTCAGCGCCAGTTAAGCAGGTTGTGAAAGTCGGGGACCAGGCTGACTTGAGAGACCTGCCGATTGCGCGGCACCATGAAATGGATCTGGCGCCTTATATCGACATGGCCCTGATCCTCCGCGACGCCGAAAGCAAAGCCCACAACACGGCATTCTTGCGAACTGCGTACAAGGGACCAAGACGGCTGGGGTTGCACATGGCGCGCAGGCACAGCTGGGAGATCGTCCGGCGCCATGAAGCTGCCGGGAAGAACACTCCGGCAGTGATTGTCGTCAGTCATCACCCCGCTTTCTTCCTGGGAACGCTGAACAGCGTGCCGTTCGGCACCGACGATTACGAGGTCATCGGATCGATCATGGGAGAGAGCGTGCGGCTGACGGCCTCTGAAACCTGGGGTGAGGCTTTTCTGGTGCCCGCCGATGCCGACCTGTTGATTGAGGGCGAAGTCCTGGCAGGCGGCAGGGAGGTTGAGGGACCGTTTGGGGAAAATCATGGGTATTCCGGCCCTCAAAGATTGGGGTGGGTGATCGAAGTGAAGGCGATCACCCACCGTAACGGTGCCTGCTACCAGAGCATTTTTGTCGGTCACGCTGATAACTGGATGCTGGGAGCGATCCCCAGGGAAGGAGCCATCTATCAGAGGATCCAGGCTTCCATGCCCAACGTCCGGGGAGTGCATCTGGCGAATTCCGGTTGCGGCCGTCACAACTGCTACATCTCGCTCAAGCAAAGCGTCGCGGGACAAGGCAAGCAGGCCGCCCTGATCGCCCTGGCGACGGCGGATTTTATTAAGAATGTGGTTGTGGTTGATGAGGACATCGATCCATATAACGAACAGGAAGTCTGGTGGGCCATAGCGACCCGCGCGCAACCCGAGGAGGATGTCGATATCCTCAGGGGGGTATCGTACAACGCGCTCGACCCCTCCACGAAAGAGGAGGGGGTGGGGTCCAAAATGATCATCGATGCGACCAAGCCCGTCGGCCGGCCTTTTGATCGCAGATCAACCGTCCCCGAAGCGGCTTTGATCAGGGCGGAGGCCTTGCTCAAGGGAAGGAGTTAGGCCGGCATTCTGCGAGGGAATATGCCCAGAATCTTCATAGTTGTTTGCCCCAAATGCCAGGGCAAGTATCCGTGCCATTTCGACGAACTCAGGCACAAAGACATCAAACTGATCTGTCCCTATTGCGCGCACGTCTTTTCACAAGAGGAAAGCCCGTCCATAGAAGAATGAGGCGAGGGATTCCCCGCTGCCACAGAGCGTCAATTGGAGTGTGGCGGTACGACGTGCTCCCTACACGCATTTCTGTGGCGTAAACATAAGCGCAAAAAAATGTGCCGGCCTTTTGGGCCTCGTCGCCAACATTTCCCTAATCCCGCGCTGACGCGCGGGGCTATCGTGCCGCCCGGAGGTGCGGCGCACTTACCGGTGAAAGACCGGTCTCCGTCGATCGCTCTTGGACGGAGTAGTCAACATGAAAGGGCGTCACCGCGAGGTGGGGTCTGGGAGGTTCTGAGACAAACGACTGAGCCGTAGAAAGACAAACCCGTGATTAAGGCGGACGATGAGTGGCCAAGCTGCGATAGCGTGCGAAGCCCCCAGCCGAAGCGTGCGAAGTGAGCGGGCGCGCATTGGAGCATCGGAGGTTGTGCGGGACAGCGCGGTCGGAAAGTGCGACGGATCAACCGGGGAGGCCTCAACTTCCCGTCCCAAAATACGGTTAGCGCGATCCGGTAAGAAAATTCGCGACGGGGGACTGAACCCGGTTAACAACGGTCGACGGCAGGAGGAGGAGAAGGCCCGACCTCAGCTTGGATGCCGAAGGGTCAAGGGGCGGAGCCGCCGGGAGTCCGGTGGAGGAGAGGCGTCAGAGCCAACGTAGTAGCGGGCTGCCAGCCAAAGGCGAAGGTATGAAGGAGATCGGGTGGCACCGCCGGGAAACCAGGCGGGAACGGAGAAAACAAACATCTTTCTGAAGCCACGACCCTGGGCAGGCAACAGAGAGCGGGTGAAAGCCTGCTGGAATGCGAAGGGAGGCAGGAGTACGAGATGGACGACCAACCGGGGTGGGGAAGAAGCCGTAAGGCGAAGCAGCAGAGATTGCCAGGAATGGCGAACGGCCGTTGCGGCGGGATAGATTGGGACCGCCATCCAGCCTGGACGGAGTCGATGAGAGCAGCCCTACAGGAGCGCCAGGCAACTGGGGGCAAGTGGTTGAGTCTGATTGATCGGATGTGGGACCCACGACTTCTGAGGAAGGCGTGGGAGCGCCTCAACCAGCGGGTCAAGGGTGAGGCGAGGCGGCGCGGAGCCGGAGTGGACGGAGTAACGGTAGAGAGGTTCGCCGAGGGAGCGGAGCAAGAGATTGCGAAGCTGGCCGAGGAACTCAAAGCCGGGACCTACCGGCCACGAGCGGTGAAACGCCACTACATTCCGAAACCGGGGACGACGAAGAAACGGCCGCTGGGGCTACCCAGTATCCGGGACAAAGTCGTACAAGAAGCGCTACGGTCGTTGATGGAGCCGATCTTCGAGATCGAGTTTCTGGACGGGAGCCATGGTTTCCGGCCGGAACGGTCGACGGACACGGCCTGTCAGCAACTGGAAGTGACTCTTGGAGCTGGGAAGGAATGGGTGGTGGACGCCGACATCACGGGGTATTTCGACAACATCGATCACGAGAGGCTACTGGAAGAAGTGAATCGCCGTATAGCGGACGGGAAGGTGCTGAAGTTAATACGGGCCTTTCTGGAAGCTGGAGTGATGGAGGAGATGAAGGTGCGCTACGCGACGACGGGGACACCGCAAGGTGGAGTCATCTCGCCGCTGCTGGCGAACATCTTCCTTCATGCGATGGACGAGCAGCTTCAAGCCAGAGGCATCTCATGGGTACGCTACGCGGACGACTTTCTGCTGCTATGTGGTACTGGAGAAGAAGCGGAATCCGCCATGGGAGCGGTGAAGGAGATCTTGGACGGGATGAAGCTCAGCTTATCGCCGGAAAAGAGCCGGATATCGCATCTAGAGGAGGGCTTTGACTTCGTGGGTTGGCACTATGAAGGTCGCTGGCGCTGGCCACGGCAGAAGAGCACGCAGGCGCTTCGGCGCAAGCTGC
>JBEKYG010000308.1:0-6451 GCA_049511215.1 Acidobacteriota bacterium
GCTATGCACTTGACTCCCCTAACACAAGCAATCGCCAACCAAAGACTCGTAGGGGCACGGCGCGTTCAGGCCCTGCCATCTATGCTTGTCGGGCAATTTCGAGGGGCGGTGGGGCCAGATCCCAGCGATTGCAATTGTTTCGCTGCGGGTTCCTCCAACTCTGCAAGGGGAGTCAAGTGCATAGGCCCAATAGTTTTTTCAACGCCGGCCTAAGGGCTCGCGCAAGGGTTTCACCCTTGAGACGGAAGTGAAATCCCTCTGTTCCTCATTGGATACCTGGTTCGGCTACGAAAGCTGGGTCACTTATTGGTCCACGGATTAAGGATGGGCTTGAAGAATGGCTGGAAGTGAGCTGAGTTCCGGGTGACGAGGGTCAGCCCGTGCACCTCGGCCGTGCCGGCGATAAACGCGTCCATGACGCCGATGGGCCGGCCGGCGGCTTCGCTGCGCGCCATCATCTTGCCCCAGGGATCTGCAATGGGGGCTCCGATTGGCAGCACCCGGTCCTCAAAACGCAGGGGCAGTTCGTTTGTCAACCAAGCTTCGAGCCGATGCCGGCGTCTTCCCGGGTCCATGCTCTCGATTCCGTGCCGCAATTCGGCAAGAGTGATGACACTGATAAAAACACGATCTTCATCCGCTTCTGCCAGCCACGCTACGACGCCCGGATCGGGATGCAGCTTGACCCACTCCGAGACGACATTGGTGTCGAGAAGAAAGTTCATATCTCGACCTTGCGCGGATGGTCCTTGGCCCGCCTGGTTTTCAACTTCGATCCTCGGAGTGGAGAGGCGGCGAAAAACTCGGCAAGATTCCCCGTGCGCCGGGTTTTCCGCTGCCATTCCTCAGAGGCCACGACTACTACAGCTGCCCGTCCATTGCGGCTAATGGTCTGCGGACCATCCGACTGGGCTCGAGCGATTACCTCGCTGAGTTTTGCCTTCGCTTCGGCAACGGTCCATATTTCTGAATTCACGATTCTACCCTCCCCTATCTAGTTTCTGTCGCGAAACTCGCTGGTTACATCGAAAAACCGAGTGAGCAGCTTGGACCTGGACTTGGACCTCGACGTGGACGTGGACGGTCTTGTCCGAGGTAAACTTTCCAGACATAACATTTACCAGATCGCCCTTTATTAGTGCATGTCCAAGTCCACGTCCAGGTCGAAGTCCAAGTCCAGGACAGAGGGTTGAGGAGTTTCGCGACAGAAACTATCTAGTCATAATAGTTATCATAGTCATTTTTATATTTTGAGCAAGCTCGACAGTGTGCAATTAGTAGTGGAAGTTACGGCACTTTTGACAACTGTCAGCTGGCGGTTCAGGATTTCCACCAGTCCGCCCCTACGGCGTTGCAAGCCCTGAACGCTGCAATGCGTATTTCACGTACTTCGTGGTTTATGTTAGCTTTTATCCATGAGTGCTCCATTTGCGAATGCTTCCGGAATGGTGTCCAAAGAAACTACTGCAAAACTCCGCAACGAAACCGTGTTGCATGACTACCGGCTGGCATTTCGAAGCCGCCAAGCCAGCATCGTCGCTCACCGGGAGGTTCTCTCCGGCAAGGCTAAGTTCGGAATCTTCGGTGCAGGGAAGGAAGTACCGCAGGTGGCGATGGCTCATGCGTTCAGGAAAGGCGACTTCAGGGCGGGATACTACCGCGACCAGACGATGATGTTTGCCCTGGGGATGCTGAGTGTAGAAGAATATTTTGCACAGCTCTATGCCGATGCCGAGCTTGTCGACGAACCGGCCTTCGGCGGCCGATCCATGACGGGGCACTTTGCCACGAGGTTGCTCAATCCGGACGGGAAATGGAAGGATCTTCGAACTACCTGCAATTCCTCCGCCGACGTTTCACCCACGGGTGCCCAGATGCCCCGGCTTCTGGGCTTGGCCTATGCGTCGGTGCTATACCGGCGCCTGGAGGCTCTGCGGGATTTGGCGGAAGCGGGGTTTTCCGACAACGGAAACGAGATCGCCTTCGGCACGATCGGCAATGCGAGTTGCGCGGAAGGGATTTTTTGGGAGGCGATTAACGCAGCCGGCGTTCTGCAGGTACCCATGCTGCTGTCGATCTGGGATGACGGCTACGGAATCTCCGTGCCCAATCAGTTTCAGATGACGCTCGGAGACATCTACCGCGTTTTGGAGGGCTTTCAGCGGCGACCGGGAGAAAAGTCGGGACTTGACGTCTATGCGGTCGCGGGCTGGGACTATCTGCAGTTGTGCGAGACCTATCTCTCAGCAGCGGAATCGGTGCGGCGAAACCATGCCCCCGTTGTGATTCACGTAACCGAACTGACGCAGCCACTCGGGCACTCGACCTCCGGAACCCACCAACGCTACAAGTCACCGGTGCGACTGGCTTGGGAGAAGAATTATGATTGTATTCCGAGGATGAGAGACTGGCTGATCGGCGAAAAGCTGGCATCCGAGCGTGAGCTGGAGGAGTTGGAGGAGGAAGAGAAAAAGCGCGTGCAGACGGCGAGGGACAACGCGTGGTCGGCGTTCCGGCGGCCGATCGAAGCGGAACGGGGCCAACTCGTTATTCTCACTCGTGAATTGGCGCAAAGTTCCGTCCATGGCTCGGAGGTGAGGCTGATCGCGGAACACATGGCGGACTGGCCGGACCCTTTACGGCGCGACCTGATGGCCGACCTTGAAGAGGCTCTCATTACGGTCCGACTCGAGGAGTCTCCGGCCAAACAGCGGCTGGTCGAATGGAAGCTGAAACGGGAGGAAGAGGGCCGAAAGCGCTATGGATCGGATCTGTATAGCGAGTCGGAGGAATCCGCGCTCAAGGTGCCGGAAGTTCGAGCCGTTTACTCGGAGCATGCGCCCGTCCTCCAGGGATTCGAGATTCTGAATGCCTGCTTTGATGCCGCCTTTGCCCGCTATCCGCAGCTGACCGCGATGGGAGAGGACGTCGGACAACTCGGCGACGTAAACCAAGGATTTGCCCACCTGCAGCGAAAATACGGCGAGTTGCGCATAACCGACACGGGGATACGCGAGGCAACGATCCTGGGGCAGGCTATCGGGATGGCTCTGCGGGGACTCAGGCCGATCGCGGAAATCCAATACCTGGACTACGCCCTCTATGCGCTGCAAATCATGTCGGATGACCTGGCAACGCTGCGCTGGCGCACGCGCGGGGGACAGAAAGCGCCGGTGATTATTCGGACGAGGGGACACCGACTCGAGGGGATCTGGCATTCCGGTTCTCCCATGTCCGGCTTGATCGACCTGCTGCGCGGTATCTACATCTGTGTGCCGCGGGACTCGACGCAGGCCGCCGGCTTCTACAACACGATCCTGCGCTCGGACGACACGGCTCTCATCGTCGAAGTGCTGAATGCCTATCGGCGCAAGTCACCCTTGCCGGACAATATTGGAGAATTCACGATTCCGCTCGGCGTGCCGGAGGTGATCAGGTTCGGCGGGGACGTTACCGTCGTCACCTACGGCGCCTGCTGCGCCATCGCAGAGGAGGCGGCAGCGATGCTGAGCCGGGTGGGAATCGAGGCGGAGATCATCGATGTTCGGACCTTGATCCCATTCGACCTGCGCGGGGTGATCGCGGAATCGCTTAGAAAAACAAGTCGCGTGCTCTTTGTGGATGAGGATTCACCCGGGGGAGCGACGGCCTACATGATGCAGCAGACGCTTGAAAGGCAAGGGGGCTATGAGTGGCTCGACGCACCTCCGCGCACGCTGCCGGCCCGCGAGCACCGGCCCCCCTACGGTTCCGATGGCGACTACTTCTCGAAGCCGAACCGGGAGCAGATTTTCGAGGCCGTTTACAATCTCCTGCATGAAGCGGATCCGCGGCGATTCCCTTTGTTCTACCGCTAGCGAGACGGAGGGTCGATCAACTGGATTCTCCGAAAGTGACGCCCGCCATCAAACGGCTCGCGCAGCCAGATGCGCACAATCTCGAGCGCGGCCTGCAGCGGCATCATCCGTTGACCGAGTGAAATGACGTTAGCGTCGTTATGCCTGCGGGCCAGCCCGGCACTCTCCGCATTCCAGCAGACCGCGCACCGGATTCCCGGGAGCCGATTGGCGACCATGGCTTCCCCGTTGCCCGAACCCCCTAGAACCACTCCACGTTCACATTCGCCGCGCGCCACCGCCTCGGCAGCGGGCCTGATAAAAAGCGGGTAGTCGACGGGATCTTCGGAAAACGTGCCGAAGTCCCGCACCTCGTATCCTTCGCCCACGACCATCTCGCGGATTTTTTCCTTGTAGAGGAAGCCGGCGTGATCTGAAGCCAACGCGATTTTCATAGCGAATTAATTATCCTCCTGTGAGCCAATCCCCTCCAACCCCACCCGGCACCCAGGAAATGCACGGGAAGCGGAAGAGGACATTCCAAATTTCAATTCCTGGCATTCGAACTGATTCCCTGAGAACCTGAAATTTGGAATGTCACCCTCTCTTACTCGAGGCTTGGAACCTGCCGAGGTCACCACCGCCGGCTGAAAGCAAGGTTGCCGCCTACATAGGTCGATAGCACTTGAAGCGAGAGGAGCGCTTTTGAGGGAATCTTCAGAATATCCTCGGAGAGCACTATGAAGTCCGCCAGCATGCCGGGGGCAATCTGACCCTCAAGATCTTCCTCAAATCCTGCGTAGGCGGATTCCACGGTATAGGCGTGCATGACCTCCTGTCTTGTGAGACACTGCTCGGGGTGCCAGCCGCCTTCCGGCTTCCCGTCAGGAGATTGGCGAGTTTCCGCGGCGTACATGCCCCAGAATGGATTCGGGGTTTCTCCCGGAAAATCCGAATTGAGCGGCACACGCACACCGGCATTCAGAAATGACCGCCATGCATAGGCCCCTTGAATCCGCTCTGGACCCACACGGCTTTCTGCCCAAGGCATGTCCGAGGTGCAGTGGGACGGCTGCATACTGGAGATGATCCCCAGTTTGGCGAATCGAGGTATGTCCTGCAGTGCGACCACTTGGGCATGTTCGATGCGCAGCCGGTGATTCTTTGCTTGCGGAACTTCGCTAAGAGCGGCTTCGTATGCATCCAAGGTGATCCGGTTGGCACGGTCGCCAATAGCGTGCACGGCAACCTGCAGGCCTGCTTTAAGCGCCCGAGCGGTCAATTTGTATATTTCGTCCTGCGACGTGGTCAATTCCCCACGAGTGTCCGAAGCGTCCGAGTAGGGTTGGAACAGCGCGGCGCCGCGCGAGCCAAGCGCTCCGTCGGCAAAGATCTTGAGGCAGCGTATCGTCAGCCAATGTTCAGGGTCCACTTCAGGTCCATGCTGAAGGAAAGGCTCAATCAGGTCCTTGTCGGTTGAATCGAGCATGACATAGACTCTGGTCTTAAGCCGCCCTTTGGCCGCGAGAGACCGGAGCGCCTCAAGCATCCGCTTCGATACCAGCGCGTCATGAACCGAGGTAAGGCCGTACTTCAGGCATTCGTCTCCAGCCAATGTGAAGGCCTTTTCCATCAACGCCGGGGATGGGGGCGGAATGTGCCGGGCAATCAAATCTTGAGCATCGTTTTTAAAAATACCGGTAGGCTTCCCCGTTCTGGGATCCTTGAGGATCTCTCCGTTCTTGGGATTCGGCGTATCGCGCGTGATCCCTGCGATCTCCATTGCCTTTGCATTAGCCCAGCCTGCAAAGCCATGCAGCCCCCTGAGCCACACCGGGTTGTTCGGCGCAGCCTGGCTCAGTGCTTCGTTGCCGGGGTAGGCTTTGGCCCAGGCGCCCTCATCCCATCCCCAGCCGGTGATCCACTCTCCCGGAGGCGTTTGGGCGACGCGTTCTTTCACCATCCGCGCTACTTCATCCGGATTGTTGGTCCCTTCTACATTTAGCTCAATGAAGCTCTGACCCAGGTTGAAAAGATGCACATGAGATTCGACGATCCCGGGCATGACCGTTCTGCGATGCAAGTCTACCGGCGCTACATCCGGATAGGCGCGTTGGATCCGCTCATTCGTGCCCACGGCTACGATCTTTCCGTTACCCACCGCAAAGGCTTGGGCTTCCGGCATCGATTTGTCCATGGTGACGATGTGTCCATTCAGGAAAATGCGCTCGGCGCGAGGGAATGCCTTGCATGCGTTTAGGCAGGCCGCCGCCAATACAATAAACACGGCTCGGATGATCAGGAACGCCACTCTGCTAGGCATGGAACCCTCCATCTGCGCAACGGGAAGATTGGGCAAACCATCACCGCCGCATGATAAGTAAAAACAACCACGAATTACATGAATTTCACTGATCGACCTTTTGTGGGTTGAGTGAGTGATTCGTGGCGGCCTCTTAGGCTGTAAGCGGCGGCCGGGTTCCGATCATCAAGCCTGAAGGTCCCGGCAGCCTGACACGTTTCACATCCTGGAAAGCCGCATCCTGCAGCCAGGTTGTGTATTCATCTACACTGTAGCTGCTGCCGGCGCGGGTTCCCGCCAGCATGTTGAGCGC
>JBEKYG010000309.1:0-6441 GCA_049511215.1 Acidobacteriota bacterium
ACATTCGCCGGCGTGCTCTTGCTGCTGGCGGCTTCGGCCTTCATCGCCGGCTACATCCCCGCCCGGCGCGCCTCTGCCGTCGACCCCGTCGTGGCACTGCGCGAGGAGTAAAAGAGACTTTCCAACCGACTCTCGATCCACCGCTCTCTCAAGCTGCCGGCAAAGTCGCGCGCAGGACGGAACCCGGTTGCGAGATTGGGGACAGTAGCCCCCGTGCCGGGGCGCACCCGACGATGGATGAAAAGGCTATGCTCCCTCTGGGAGGCGATCATCGGTATCGGGATCGACATCGCTATCGCAGTCGCTATCGGCTTTCGCAGACCGACACGACCGATTGCGATGGCGATGTCGATCCCGAAACCGATCCCGACGCTTTTGGCTTTCCGCTTCTATTTTCGGAACCGTCACCTTTTTTCCCCATCGCTTCTCGAATCTGCAGAGATTCTCCCGGCGAAAAAAGGTGGCTGTCCCCAATCTCGCCGCTAGTCCTGCGACTTTGCCGGGGTCATGAAAGAACTACGCTCGGCGAATCAAATCAGTCTTATAATGAGGGCGTGACAGATACGCGATTCGGTCAACCCATCGATGAGACCGCGGAACGAGTTCACCTGCCTCCGCGTGCGGTTCTGGTTCTAGCGCAACTGGATCCTCGCGCGCTTGGGCTTGCCTTGGGACTGGTATGCGGCCTGTTGCTCTGGCTGGCGACGGTCATCCTGCTGGTCCGCGCCGGGCCTGAAATGGGACAGAATCTTTCCCTCCTGTCTCAATATTTTATCGGATTCAGGGTCACCCCGGCCGGCTCGGCGCTTGCCTTGTGCTATGGAGCGGCGGCTGGATTTCTGGCCGGCTATTTGTTCGCGCGTCTGCGCAACCTTATGGTTCACTCTTATATGCTATATCTTCGACGTCGGGCTGAGCGCGTGGCGCTGGCGGATTTGCTGGATCGCCTCATGTAGACCGACATCGTTCTGGAGGAGTCGCCGAGTGACTATAAACACCGCCGACAAAGAAGAGCAGGCGATCGAGCGTGTAGTGGTGCGTTTGAATGCCGTTCTGACCGGAGTTGTTCTCGGTTTTCTGTTAGGTTTCGGGCTGTTCCTGGCGACCATCTGGCTGGTCATCAAAGGCGGTCCTCATCCTGGCCCGCATCTGATCCTGCTCAGCCAGTATTTCCCCGGCTACACGGTTTCCGTGATCGGCAGTCTGGTCGGTTTTCTCTACGCTTTCATGATTGGGTTCCTGACCGGCGCTCTTCTCGGCTTTGTCTATAACAAGCTTGCGCGGTGAGCCTGCCCGAATTGCCCCGTTTTCATTTTTCTTTGGCCACTTCCTCCTGATAAGATTGGTCGCTGTTGAATCTCCAGATGTCATGGCCGGCGCCGTAGATGTTTTCGACGGCCAGGATGGCGGTCAGCATGGAGTGGTCTTGATTGTTGTACTTGTGAAGCCCGTTGCGGCCAATCATCTGGAGGTTGGCCAACCCCTTGAGAAATCGTTCGATGGTGGCCAATCGTTCCGTGTAGGTTTCATCGTAAACGGGATAAGCTTTTTTCTGGCGATAGACGACTCCCGCCTCGATGCGCGCCCCGCGCGTGAGCCCGATTTGTGATAACTCCCGGGATGCGAAACTGACGAGCTGATCGTCCGGCATGCTCCACAAGTCGTCATTTTCGTTGACGAAGTATTCGGCACCGAGGCTGGTCTTGTTGGCATCCGGAATCATATGTTCACTCCAGTTTTTGAAATTCTGGAGTCGTCCCATGCGCACCTCGGGGCTGTGAATGTAGATCCAATTGTCGGGGAAGAGGTTTGGGTGGTCGACGATAAGGCACACGGTTAGAAAATCCCGATATCTGAGTCCGGCTGCTGCCCGGATTACTTCATCCGGCGGCGGGGGATCGATCTTAGCGATCATCTCCGCTATCGGCATGCTGGCGATAAAATCCGTGCCTCCGATTTCCACTCGGCCGCCGTCCGGGCTCTCGACCACGAAGGCAATCACTCGGTCGCCGGCGCGCCGGATATTTATCACGTCATGATTTAGGCGGACTTCACCTCCATGATGTCCAACATAGTCCTGGATGCACTCCCACATCATTCCGGGACCGCGCTCGGGATAACGAAATTCCTCGATCAGAGATTTTATGCTCTTCTGCCGATCCCCGAGGATCGCGTTCAATACCGCGGTGCGCAGGGACAGCCCTTTGATGCGCTGGGCCGCCCATTCGGCGCGGATGCTGGTGCAAGGCATGCCCCATACCTTCTCGGTATAGGTCTTGAAGAAGGTCCGGTACAGGCGCTTGCCGAAGCGGTTGCTGACCCATTCTTCGAGGTTGTTCTCCTCGGGGTAAGGGAACAGGAGCGTGTGCAGGAAGCTTGTGACAATCAAGAAGCTGTTCCAGAGGCCGAGACCGCGGACGACGTTGCCTATCTTAAGCGGATAATAGAAAAACTTGCCGTCATAGTAAATGCGGGAAAGCCGGCGCACACGCAGCAATCGCTCGCGCAGCACTTCCTCCCAAATCCGGCTTACTTCCGGTATCTTGGTGAAGAACCTGTGCCCGCCGATGTCAAATCGGTAACCGTGAAACACCTCGGTTCGGGCATTGCCTCCGACCATCCCTTCCCGTTCAAAAACGACAGACGCCGCATGGCGGCGGCACAATTCATATGCCGCGGTTAATCCTGCCGGACCGCCACCCGCAATCAGTACTCTCCTCGGCTCGACGCAACTCATAGTGAGACGCAGATCTTAACTCATTCACCTTTCGGCGAAAACGCTGAAACCGCACATGAACCCGGATGGATGTGGATCATCTCCGCTCATCTGTGCATATCCGCGGTTTCCAGAAATCGCGGAGCCGCCTTTCCTGGAGCTGCTTTTATTTGGGCAGCTTCGCGCGGCTCGGCAACGCAAACGGCGGAAACAGCGTCTTTACGCTGTTTTCTGCGACCCTGCCAGGCTTCTTCTTGCTCTTTGCCATTACGGCCCTCGACGACTCTCCCAGGGTAAACCAGTATCTCCGCCATCGCGTAACGAAAAAGCCTGGATCATCGTGGCACAAAGCCACGGTGTTATTCCGCGCGCATTTGCGGTTTCAAGGCTTTTGGCGACGGGCGAGGTATTTCAGGCAGCCAGCACCGAAGGCGATCGTGCTGTAGATATAATAGAGCCAGTGCATGGCCACGGCACGCAGGCAAAACCGCGTGCCTCCGTGTTCATAGTAAAAGCGATATAGTTTGTGATTCCAACCGATGACGGGCAGCAGCCCGATAACCGCGCCGACCAGGAACCACTGGTTCCAGAAGCCCAGCGTGCACAGTAGTAAGGCGAGACAGGTAAAGGCCGACGCGGCGCGCTGCGGCCGGCTCACGTTCAGGTCATTGACGATGCCCCCATAGGTCAGCTGCAGGACCGTCCAGGGGATCGCGCGGTCCAGGATGTCGCTGCGCAGCAGACTGGCGAGCGTCCATCGCTTCGCGTGTTTGACCACCAGCTGCTTGCAGAGAGCGATGCGATACCCTTTCGCCCGCAGCCGATATCCGAGTTCGATGTCTTCGATGCTGGGCGTTCGATAAGACTCGTCGAAGCCTCCCAACTTCAAAAATATCTCCCGCTTAATGGCTCCACAGCCTGTCCAAAACGTCGATGCCTCCGGAGACGAGTTCTGATGCACGTAGTGATGGGTCAGGTTTTTGTATCGCGAGAGAAAATTCGCGGCAGGTGGGGCGTCGTCGTAGGATCCGATGACTGCAGCGAGATCGGCGTCGGCAGTGAATGCCGCGCTGACCTGGACCAAAGTTTGAGGATGGCAATAAACGTCGGCGTCGATGAAGAACAGGATCTCACCCTTGGCCACTTCGGCGCCGCGATTGCGCGCGAAAGCAGGGCCGCGCGGTGAAGGGAACATTAAAATGCGCCCAGCGAAACGGCGTGCCGTCTCGAGCGAGGAATCGGTGGAGCCGTCATCCACAAGGATCAACTCATAGCCGCGATGTTCGCTTCGGCGCAACGCTTCGAGGCAGTTCTCGAGGTATGCGGAGGCATTGAAGAAAGGGATGATGACCGAAATCAGGCCCGGGGAATTCATGCTCAGTTGGCGCACAGAAAGAAGAATCTTATTCAGGTGCGAGAGTATATGCAGCGTGCCGATGGATGTAAAGCAAAGTTCCCGATGGACCTCGGATCAGACGCCGGGGGTCACCGTCACAGCATCAGATCGATTGCGAGAGCGCTCCTCCATAGCGCTTGCGTCATGCGGAAAAGGATCAACAAGAGTAGAACCGTGTTGGCACAATGGAGCAGGAGATTGACGCAGTGGTGCCACTCGGCATGGCGCTGGCTCCGTAATCCATAAGGCAACGGGAAGTCTGAAACTGGCCCAGGAACAGCTCGGCCATTCCAACATCTCGACCACCGGCGATATCTATGCTCACACCGATGATGAACAGGTTGATCGCAGCGCCGAGATCCGCGGAAGGACCCTCGGGATCTGTGGTAAATCTGTGGCAAACCCAGCTCAAGGGAACGAAAGTGTTCAGTAACCGGAGCTTCGACGAGAGATTCAGTAAAATCAAGGGTTTCGCCAGACCATTGATTTTATTGATGATTAGCTTGACTCTGCGGAAGGGGACTTCTATAATCCTTTCCGTATCGCGGGGTGGAGCAGCCTGGTAGCTCGTTGGGCTCATAACCCAAAGGTCGACGGTTCAAATCCGTCCCCCGCAACCAACGGATTCATAAAGCACTTACAGTAAAATTCATAAATGAAAACGGGGGCTCAAAAGGCCCCCGTACTAACATCCTGCTAACAACTCAGGAAATCTCAAAAACCGAAGATCATTGCATCCGTTTTTGCGGCCGCTTCCGGGCGCCGGGCGCGAATCTGATGAGCATAGATATCCGCGGTGACGCTTGGTGAACTGTGGCCCATTTGCCTAGAGACGTAAACCAAGTCTTCGCCCTGGTCGAGCTTCAGGCTCCCGAAGGTATGCCTGAGATCATGCCAGCGAATCTTACCGATCGCCGGCTGCTTGTTTTGGGCGCGTTCAGTCTCCGCCCTTCTCAGCACTTCGCCAAAGTTCCTTTTGACGTAGTTGTCCGGATTCAGCGGTGTTCCCGCGGGCGAACAGAAGACCAAGCCTTGCCTGCCGCTTCGCATGTAGAGCTCGAGCAGCTGCTTGCGCAGCTCGGGAGACATGTCGATATCGCGAATTGATTTCTTGGACTTGGGAGTGGTGAACACGTAGCCCGGCTCGCCTTCCTTCCTGTCGTGGTATTTCCCGAACATCCAATAGAGCGCCCGACGGATCCGGATCACATTGTTTTCGAAATCGATGCTTTGCCAATCCAGGCCGAACTGTTCCGCGCGCCTCATGCCCGTGGCGATCGCCGTCGCCGTCATGACGCGGTCAATCCCCGCCGCGGACTTTAGGATGCTCTGAATCTCATCCGGCTTCAGCGCCCGGCCCTTTTGTTCCTTGTCTGCCCGGGGCCTGTCCACGCCCTCCATAGGCGAGTGCTTGAGGTATCCCTCGGCAACTGCCTTTGAGAGAATCTCGCCTAAGAGGTTCAATACGTTCCGGACCGTTTTCCTGGATCGCTTGTTCTTGCGGCCGATTCCGTTCTGCTGCAGGAGTTTCGCAGAGAAGGAATTGATTTCAGCCGGCGTGATAGCGAGCATAGGGTAATTCTTGAATGCGGGAAGCAGGTGAAGTGCGATCATCGATCGATAGGCGTTGTAGGTCGACGGCTTGAACTGTTCCGGCAGAAGGTGAGCGGTCTGCCAGTGCTCAAGGTATTCGCTAAAAGTCGCCTTCTTGATCTCGTGGTAGGTGCCGTCGCGGACTTCAGGCGAGAGATCGTCAAGGTAATTCTCGGCATCCCGCTTGCGGTCCCAGGTCCGCCACTGCTGCTTGCCGTTGATGCCGATGATGGTCACGTAGCGCTTGGCGCCGTCTTTCGTCAACCGAGTTATGATCGTTCCCCTTGCCATAATGTCCTCCAGAAATTAAGCTCGCCAAATCAATGAGAGAATCAAAACCAGGACCGCGAGGCCCACAAGGATCAAGATCCATGGCAGCTCCGGCCCCTGAACGTGCGGCGCCAGCTCATGGTGCTCCTGCAGACGGTGTTCCTGCAGCTTCTCGCGGTAAGAAATGCCAGTGCCAGGCAGCCCGAGGGTTAGATACTTCCCTCGATGACCGACGTTAAGGCTTGCTCCGGGTGACGGTAGGCAACTTGCGCCGTCTCAAGATCAGGCACTTGGAGCCAGTAGTTGTCATTCTCCGGCTGAACAGTATAGCCCCCGCCCTCCACATAGCGCACCTGTCGCCCGTTCGGAGTGTAGGCCGCCACATGGAGGGCCGCGCACTCGGCTTGCGAGGAGTACTCGAAACCCCGGACATCCTTGGCATGGAATTGCCAGTAGTCCAGGATAA
>JBEKYG010000310.1:0-6408 GCA_049511215.1 Acidobacteriota bacterium
AAGCTCACCAACACCAACAAGCTGCCGTCCGGATGGAAGATACGCTTGATCCCCGAAGGATACCTCGACAAGGATGCGGCGTATGCGAACGCTTCCAGGTTTCTTCAGGATTTAAGCGCCACCAGCGGCGGACGCCTCGAACTGGCAGGGAATATCGGCAGCCTGCAGGAGGCCTTTGCGCGAATCGCGGAAGAACTCGGGCGCCAGTATACTCTCTGCTATTACCCATCCAACCAGGCACGCGACGGATCTTTGCGCCGTATACGCGTCGAGGTGAATCGGCCGGGCATAAAGATCAGGGCACGCGCGGAGTATCGCGCCGCCACTTCGCCAGCCGGCAAATAATCGAAGGGAAACTCATGCTAACGCGGCTGAGTGGGTCCAATGCTTCACGGTTGACCTGGATTTTGCTGCCGGCGATTTTCCTGTGCGCTTTTCAGATTGCTAGATCCGATTTGCGGAAAAAGATATGCGTCGTTGCCGTCCGCGATTCGCGCCTTCTCACCATGTGTCCGGATGCCGGAGAAGTGAAGCTCCCGGGCGGCAAGACATGGAAGTCCGATAACAACGCGATGGTGACCTCAGCGTGGCGCGATCAGTTCATCTCGTTCCCCCAGCCAAACGGAGCGATGATAGATCTATCCCTCCCATTGCCCGCACAAGTCCCGCAAGACCAGACTCCCAGACTCGATCGAATCGCGCCGGATGCGACGATCCAGGACGGTGCGGACAAGGCTTTTGCGCGGCAGAAGGAATACGCTCTCGTCGACTCGGCTGATAAGGCGGATCTGGTCTTTCTCGTGGAGGGAACCTACATTTCCTGGGCATTTTGGGGAGGTGCGCGGCGGGGCGGAATAAATTTCAACAACCTGGACCTGGAAGACAATTTTTTGCAGGCGTGCCTTGCCATCGTTGTGCCCGCCGGCATCTACCGCTCGCATCCGGGAGATGGGGCAGCACTCATGGAAGCCCGGCTTTGGGAGGGCTCGGTTGCCTACCAGGATGAAAGGAGTGCCGACGGTGTTCCCAAACCTGCCTCCGTAGCTGACCTGGTGGGACAGTTTCTCAACGAGAAGAAACGGCCACGCAGCCACTTTCCCCTGTGCGCCGCCTCCGACCATCCCCTCCAAACAGCAGGCACTGGTCCGCAAACGCCCCAAACCGAGCGCTCCCTGAAGACCGCCGGAGCCGACACGCCGGCCACTGCAGCACAGGGAAAATTGATGCCGGCGGATTCCAAAACCATTAAGGTGGATGTCGCACTCGTGACAGTGCCGGTGATCGCGACCGACAGTGCCGGAAAATATGTTCCCGACCTGAAGGAATCAGACTTCCACATCTTTGAAGACGACCGCGAGCAGAAACTCGACAGGCTGATCGCGACAGCTCAACCGTTCAATGTGGCCCTCATGCTCGACATGTCAGCGAGCATGGTATTCAACGGCAGGGAACTCCAGAATGCAGCACTGAGGTTCGTAGGAGCATTGCGCACGGGCGACCGGCTCATGGTGGTGTCGTTCAATGACCTGATTTCCTTGTATTCCGAATTATCGGACGATCCCGGACAACTTCGACCCGCCATGCTGCAAATTGGCGTCGGGCACGGGACCAGGCTCTATGATGCCATTTATTTGATCATTACCGATCGGCTGAATGCGCTCCCCGAGCGAAAATCCATCATCCTGTTCACCGACGGCGCCGACACCCGCAGCAGGCTGGCCGACGCCGCAAGCACTCTGGCGCTTCTTCAGGAGTCTCAAGTCTTGGTCTATGTGATTCAATACGACACCCGGCAGGACCAGAAGATAACCGTCACCTCTGACGTTGAGCTCAAGCCCAAGCTGCTGCCACGAGATACTCTGGATACTCGACCAATGTATGCCCGCGCTGCCCGGTTTTTGCAGGAGGTCAGCGAAACGAGCGGCGGGCGCCTCTACCATGCGGCAACGATGAAAAACCTCGACGATGCGTTTATCCAGATCGCCGAAGAGCTAAGCCTGCAGTATACCCTTTGCTATTACCCCCGGAACCAGAGCCGCGACGGCACCTACCGGCGCATTCGCGTCGAGGTGGAGCGGCCGGGCGTTAAAATTCGCGCTCGCCCAGGCTATCGAGCAGGTACGCAACCGGCAACTGAGAAATAGCCGGTCGCCCGCCGGCCAGGATGTAACTCCACTTGGCACTCCCCGTGCGTCGAAATGACTGGAACGCGATCGATCTCGGCAGCGGCGCTCAAGTGGTTCCACCATACAGCGACCACGCCGCTGTAAAACCGCCAATCCTGATGGTTAACGGTATACGCGCGTAAAACGAACACGCCTCAGGCCGAGAGGGGGTTCTGTTCGGTTTCGCCACTACCCGGCGGTTGAGTCGGTTTAGAAATGGTAAATCCATACAATATAATAAGATAACTCACGTTCGCCGACCGTGGGCCGACAAGTAGGCGCTGCCCGGGACGGCTCGCCAGTGCCAATCACGGTTAAACCCTTGAGCCCTCCCGGGCCGGTCGAGCTGAAGATCAATCCGTAAGCGGACTGGGCCGCCGGTTCAAGCTGGCGGCCCTAAATTCACCTCACGGGATCCGAGCAGAAAATAGGGAAAATAGGGGGGGAAAATAAATAGAATAAATAGGGGACGCAACCCTATATTGGAAATCGACTCTTTGCTATCTTCGGACGCCCGACCGGTTTGGGCCATAACCTTCGTCCAAGACACGACTCCAGCTCCGCCGTAAAACGCTTCCCTCCCGCAGGCCTTCCCGGCCGCGCATTAAGCCGAAGTGTTGCCGGCATCGTCGCCATTCGCAAGCCAGGCCGATCAGTCAACCACTTCAACCGGACGCCCCTTCGGCAAGCACGACAGCACCGGATCTTCCCGCATACCGCAATGTGCCGCAGCGCTGCTCCAGGCATAATTCTCCGCCCGACGCACCATCCGCGCGCGTACTGGGTTCCGTTCTACATACCGGATCGCCGCCCAAACATGCTCCTCATCCAGCGGGCAGGAAAAGTACCTCCCCTGCCACAATCGGTCGCTGATTCCTTGCGTCCAGTTCAAGTGTTGTGCCTAGCCCGCATTTCTCACCAGGTTTCTACTGCGGCGTCGGATCCGGGCATGTCTACTGCGTTGCGCTCCGTCGGGCTCCTCGACGTACTGTCAAGTACGCCTGCGGGGCCCTCGGCCGCGCGCCTTGTATCCATGCCCGTCTGCGCCGCCTCGCTACGAAACCTGGTGAGAAATGCGGGCTAGCGCAAATCCAGAGGCTTCAACACCGATGAAAGCGAGTCGACTCGCGGCGGCGCGCAGACCAAGTGGAGATGTTATGTGAAGCTCCCGAAAGGACACTGTCTATCAAATCTTGAATGGGAGATGTGGGCGCGAAATTTTCGCACACTTTTGCTGTTTCGGCTCGTGGGCGCCGCCCGCTCAGGAAACTGCTTGTTCGTCTATGTGCCAATCTCGTGATGCGGAGGCAATTGACGGCGGCCTGGAAGGCAGGCCGGCTCGCCCCGGCGACAAGACGGTGGAAACAAACGGCTGAGGGATTGACGAGGAAGATGTCTATGCCTCTAGAAGCCGGCGCTGCAGGAGTGTCCGCATGTCACGGCGGCCATCGGCAATCAATAGAACATAAACCGTCTCGCTCATTACCTTATAGATGATACGGTATGGTTTGAAAAAAATCTCGCGATAATCGCGACTGCCGAGTGCCAGCAGTTCCTTGGGATGCGCTCCTCGCTCCGGAGATTCGGATAGGCTTGTGAACGCTTTTTCGATCCTATCAAGGACCTGCACCGCTTTCCCCGGCGTGTCATGCAGGGCGATGTAGTCATAGATATCCTCAAGGTCACGCCTTGCATCGTAGGTCAACAAGACCGCGAATGACATCAACGATTCACCGTACGCTCCCGCAGTCGATTGATCACGGTGGCAGCAGGTTCGACGTTGCCCTCTTCGATCTGCCGGTTGCCGAGCGCCAGGATTTTCAGTAGAGCCATCGTCTCCTGTGTTTGCTCGTAGCTTAGGATATCTTGCATGACGACCTTGGCCTCTCCGTTCTGGGTGATGATTAGCGGTCCGGGCTGCTCGCCCATATTCCGCACGATCTCAGAAGCATGAGCCTTCAGGTAACTGATCGGCTTTATCTGACTGGATAATTTCATCCATTCACCTCGCTTGATCTTGTATGACTAAATATAGTCCATAAACAGGTCGAGATCAAGATGGAGGCCCAGATCGCCATCCTTGGGAAAAAGCCGTTCCGCGTGCTCCCTGATTTTCCCCAGGGCGGGCTGATGGACGCGGATGCCTACGACGACGGGCGCGGTCACGTGCTCGTGCGCGCACACATCGAGAAGAAGGACCCACACAGGCTCGTGATCCGGGAACTCCCGTTCGGCGCCACAACCGACTCGCTGATGGCCTCGATCGAAGACGCCGCACGCAAGGGCAAGATCAAGGTCAAAAGCATGAACGACTTCACGGCCGAGGCGGTGGAGATCGAGATCCAGCTGCCTCCCGAACAGGATCCCGGCCGCGCCATGGAAGCGCTCTATGCCTTCACCCAGTGCCAGATGCAGATCGCCAGCCGCATCGTCATCATCCGGGAAAATAAGCCCGCGGAAATGGATGTTCCCGCGATCCTTCGCTACAACACGGCGCGGCTGGTGGAAATCCTGCGCCGGGAGCTGATGCGCAAACGCCGCCGGCTGGCCGAAGAGATTCACCATCAGACGCTGGTCCACCTTTTCGTCGAGAACCGGGTCTACCAGCGGATCGAAGACTGCGACTCAGCGGAGGCGGTGCTGCAGGCAGTGTTGGACGGGCTGCAACCATTCCGTGGCCAGTTGCAGAGGGATGTGACTCGTGAAGATGCTGAAATGCTGCTGGGCATCCCCATCCGGCGGATTTCGCTTTTTGATCTCGAAAAGAATCGCACGGAAGTCGAGCGCCTCGGCGGAGAACTCGCCGAGGTAGAGCAGGATCTCGGCGCCCTGGTACCCTATGTGATCCGCTACCTGCGCACCCTGCTGAGGAACTACGGCGCGGCCTTTCCGCGGCGCACGCGGCTGAAGCAATTTGGGGAGATATCCGAGCGCGAGCTTACGGCCAACGAACTCACGATCGCGTACGACACCGAAAAAGGCTACATCGGTTCCAAGGTCGCCGGCGCCCCATTGTTGTCATGCTCGCCGCTGGATCGGCTGCTGTTGGTGTGGCAGGATGGCCGATGCAAAGTCGTATCGCCACCCGAAAAGCTGTTCGTGGATACGTCACTGATTTATAGCGCCATTCTGGACCGCGAACGCGTGATGACCATGGTATACGAATGGGATCTCTTCACCCATATCAAGAAGTTTGCCGCCGGCGGCCTGATCACCAACCGGGAATACCGCCTGGCGCCCAAGGGCGCCGGCATTCGCTTCTTTGCCGACGATAACCCCTCGATCCTGTTCGTGCGTTACGCGGCTGATGCGCGCACCAGGATCCGGCAGCAGGAGTTCACCGTGGACCGCTTGCCCGTGCGCGGCCGCGACGCTTCGGGGATGGTCATGACATCCAAACGCATCGAATTCATCGGCGCTGCAAAGCCCGCCGATTGGGAAGACACCCTCACCGGCCCCTGCGGCAGGCTGAGCCACTTCGCCTGAAGACAATAACCGCGAAACACACAACTCACACGAATGTGCTTCTACTCTCGAAAGTAGCGGCAAACGCAGCGCTCGGGGCAGTCAGCGAATTGCCGGGCGGATGTCGATCTCTAAGTGACAGAACGCCCAGCAATTTGCTGCCAGCCCCGAGCTCTCCCCCGCTTTCCTTCCCTCCCCGATAGAAACGCGTATAAGCCGCGGTGCGGGCAAGAGGTCAAGATTGATTGATGTGAATATTCATTGGCTGCTTAGGAAAACAACAATGAAAGCGGGATAGCCTATAGCTTTGCGCCGAGCTTAACCGGCACAGGTGTATTACAAGCGAGGATTCCTGCCATGCATTCCTTCGTGGCTGTGAGGAAAGCGTTGAGCCCTGCCAGGTCATTCTTATCCCATCGGGCTGCCGCTTTGATTTCGATGGCAATGCAGCGGTTTCTTGCCTCGATGACGAAATCCACCTCGTGGCGTCCCTGGATGTTCCAGAAACAGAGCCGAGCTTGGGGCCAAGTCGCATCCAGGATGCCGAGCAGGTTTTGTGCCGCATAGGTCTCAATCATGGCGCCTTTCAGAGGATGACGGGGAAGGTCTGTGATCTCTGCCAGGAAGCATGCCAGACCGGCGTCGCCGAGATAGAATTTGGGTGCGGCTCTTTTAGAACAGGAGATTTGTCGCACCAGATGAGCTGTGATTTTGAGCCGATAGCGCTGTTTCTGGATTTAAGGATAGTACCGGAAAGTTCTCAATAACGTCGGGCAAA
>JBEKYG010000311.1:0-6395 GCA_049511215.1 Acidobacteriota bacterium
GTCCATCCCCATGATGTCGGCACCATCCTGGATCAGGAGGGCATCGCCATTCGCACGGGTCATCATTGCGCGCAGCCGGTGATGGAATTCTTCAACCTGCCGGCCACGGCCCGAGCCTCCCTAGCTTTCTATAATACCCGGGAAGAGATCGATGCCCTGGTGGCCGGAATCCGAAAAGTAACTGAGGTATTCTCCTGATGTCGGACCTTCGCGAACTCTACCCACGAAAGAGGAGCATCTTGCGCGAGTCTTCAGCGCCGAGGAGATCCAACAGGCCGTGATCGAGGTCTTGCGCACCGTCTATGATCCCGAGATTCCGGTCAATATCTATGAGATGGGACTGATCTACGGCGTCGATGTCGACCCGGCCGGCAAGGTTGTGGTGCGCATGACCCTCACCTCTCCAGGCTGTCCCGTCGCCGGATCCCTGGTGCCCGAGGTCGAAGGCAAGGCCCGTCTGATCCCCGGCGTGACCGCTGCAAAGGCAATCCTGGTATGGGATCCTCCTTGGGATCCGAGCATGATGTCGGACGCCGCGAAACTCCAGCTCGGCATGTTCTAACGGAAATCACGAATTACCTGAGAGCATAGGGCGCATAGCTGTGGAAAGATGAGCAGCAGACCACATATTCTGCTTGTGCATGACGAACCTCTTGTTCTCGAGTCGCTTCGCGAGATCGTCGAAAAAGAGGGAAGGCACGAGATCGCGGTTGCAGAAAATGGAAAAAAGGCGCTGGAATCGGCTACCCGCGAGGTATTGTCATTACCGATAAATCAATCCAAGGGAGTCATGACATCCCACACGACACACTGTGGCTTATCGGGCTTCCAAGATGGACTCAAACCTCGTCGACAGGATCGAATTGTGAAACAGTGATCAAGCGTGCACGGGGACCTCGGCATACCAGTCCTGAGTGTGGATTCGTTTGACAGGGAACAAAAAGCACACGATCAGGCTACGCGTCGCTCGTAACGATGATGAAGCCCGCCCACTTTGGGAATCTCGACGACCATGCCCTTATCGGCTAGTTGCACTTCTCTGGTTTCTGGTGAATCCTTGTTTAGTCCGAGATGACAGCGCGAATCGTGATCATACTCGATAAACGATCGAAGCATGCGGCGGAGTGATTCCTCACCCAGCACAATTACATGATCGAGGCATTCTCTTCGGATCGATCCAATCAGCCGCTCGACATAGGGACTTTGCCATGGAGATTGTGGTGCCGTGAGTACTTCGCTGATTTCCAGGCTTGAGACCTGTCTGCGAAAGGTTTCGCCATAGATGGAGTCGCGATCCCGAAGAAGGTACCGAGGTGCAGTGTCCCAGGAAAAAGCCTGCAGGATTTGTTGGGCTCTCCACGCAGCGGTAGGATGCTCAGTTACGTTGAAATGAATCACGCGTCTGCGCTCATGTGCCAAAACCAGAAACACAAACATCAGCTTGAAATCAATCGTCGGCACCACGAAGAAATCTATCGACACGAACTGCTTGATGTCGTTGTCGAGGAAAGCACGCCAGGATTGAGAGGGCGGCTTTGGTCGTCGAACCATAATATTTGGAGACCGTTGTTTGCGACACATCAGCGCCAAGTTTGAGCAGCTCACCATGAATCCTCGGGGCTCCCCACGTTGGATTGGCTAAGCACATTTTGCGGATGAGCCCTCTGATTTCTTGAGCAGTATCGGGTCGTCCTGCCCGGCGGCTCTTCCACCGCCAATAGAGACGAAAGCCCTGACGATGCCAACGAAGGATTGTTTTTGGCCTGACGATCAACAGGGCTGAGCGCCAATTGGACCACAGCCGCGACAGCCATACCCAAAGGATACGATCAGATACGCGCAGACGTGGCCGCTTTTGGGAAGACCTTCGGAGTATGTTGATTTGGTGCCGCAGAGCCAGGATCTCCGCCTGGAGGGCGATGCGGGATCGAAAGCTGACGAGGAGGGTTGAAATCAATGAAACCAGCAGACTCTTCATGGATCTGAAGGCTAACAACCGAATCCCGTAAGTGCAACAATTTCAAGCCAGACCGAATTTTCAGCAACGACAGGCATCGCGGCTCGCAGCCGACGACTGGGAGCCACAACGCAGGCGAGACCTCGTCTGGCCGTTTATCATGTCCGCCGGAAGAACGGGGTGCGCAAGAGCGCCGTCGCGTCTTTGGGGTCAACGGCCTGAACAGGGGCGGACGCTGAGAACTCATACTGCCGGCCGGTGATCGGGCCTCGCACGCGAATCGGTGAGTTCTGCGAGTAGCGGAGAGGCACTGCGGATTGCGGTATCCCCGCCGACGCGGGGATTTGTTGCGGCGTACCCGGGAGCCGGAAAGTGCTAGGCGTGTTTTGTCGCACTCGTGGGGTGGTTGCCGTTAGTGGAGCGCTCCGCATTGCTGACCGTTTCTGACCGCAGCACATCGTCAACATCTCCTTCCTCCGGGTGCGCGAGGGGTTGAATAATCAACGGTTCGTGTCCGACGCGTTCCAGCAGGCAAGCCGCGCCCGAGAGCGCCAGCCAAGTGAACAGCCAATCGAGCGGCTTCCGCGACACGAACAACGCCGCCGGGGCCGCGACCCACAAGCTGAGGCAGTTAAAGCAATCCATCAGCTTGCCAGCCAAGCCTCGACCCAGCCGCGCACGAAATCGCACGACGAGGTCTGCGGGGCCGTCCTCGCCGGCCAGCAGATGCGTTACCCGCCAGGTGGCGAGAACGGCCAGAACAAATCGTATCCAGAAGCTCACTTCGCTCGTCAATTAATCTCACAATGATCGCAAACCCTGGCAGGCGAACCTGACTACAATCTCCGCGCTTACTCTTATGGGGTTAGACCATTCGACTCAATCCCACCTTACCTGGAGATCCCCAATGGCTCAACGGGCAGAGAGTGATCCCTGCCCGTTGAGCTTAGGGAGCGGAAAGGCTACTTCAACAACGGCGCCCGCAAACAGAAGCCGACCCCCATGTCGTTGTAGTGGCCGGTGCAGGAACTGCTCACCAGAGCCCGGTCCCACGCCTGCAGCAGGATGGTGTAGCCGCAGGGCGTCATTCCGGCGGTACTCAGGGTGAAGGTTCCACCCGTCCCGAAGGTGTTGGTCCCATCATAAACCACCGCGCTCGGTCCCGAGTTGGCATTGGACAGCACCACGGCGTTCTCCGGTTGCGGAATGCCTCCGACCGTGATGGGTACCAGCGCAACCGTGACGATGCTGAAGAAGTTGTCAGCCACGCTGTAGCTGCCCTTGATGGTGTCACCCACGTGCACGTCGCCGCAGTCCCCTGACGGCGCGGTGAGCGTGATGCTGACCTCCGGCCGGAATTCCTGAACCAGGATTCCACCGGCGGTCAGTTCCATGTGCGGATAGCCGTTGTACACATGGATCATCTTGCTCTGCGGCGGGATGGCCAGGTAGTCGGCGCCATTCCATTTGAAGCCGCGGATCTCCAGGGTGTAGTTGCCTTCCACAAGGCCGCCGGCCTCAAACACCGCCAGCGTACGCGGATTGACCGCTTGCAGGTCAGACTCCATGTAGGTGTAGTACTTCGTCCCCGGAACGCCGCCCAGGACCGGGCCCGGCGCGGGTGTGACCGACTGCAACATGAACACCGGGAACATTGCACTCGGCGGGAAAAGCTCGATGCCGAACGAGTTGGTGAGCTGGAAAGGACTTCCCCCACTTGGCGTCACCCAGGCCTGGTAGATGATGGGCTTGGCACCCGGCAGCACCATACCGGTGAAGTGATCGAAGACGTCGATCTTGGGGATGAAATCACCTTCCGCAATGGTCTCACCGCCGAAGGGACTGTCATCTCCAGCGCAATCGCCCGCCACTCCTGTGGGATTGGCAAGGCCGGTAGCATTGCCGATGCCGCTAATGGTCACTCGGCCGATGCGCATCAACCGCAGCTCTTCGCCGTCAACGGCAGCGATCTGTGGCTGAACGTGGGTATTGAGAACGTTGCCCCACACTGGAATAAAGCCCGGGCCGGTGGGAGGCATCTGCCATGACAGAATCGCGCGTAAGGGCACGCCGGCCAGGCTTGCGCAAGGCATGGAGGTCAGGTTCGAAATCCTGAACACAGCATAACTGATGGGGTTCGCCGGGGTGGCCGCGGCGAGGTCGTGCACCTGCACCTGCGCCGTACCCAGGGCGTTCCAGACTCCACCGAAGAAAGCGTAGAAAGCTACGTACTCAGTGCTGCCGGGAGTGCACAGCCCGCCGGAGAAACCGCTGGCCTGTTTCACCTGGATCACGCCTTCCAGGGCGCGGGTCTGAGGGTTGTACCCGGCGCAGGTCAGCTGCTCAAAAGTTGTGTCACCACTGGTTGCCGCGAGACCGGCCAGAATCGCAGCCAGTTCGTCGCCTGCCAGCAGGTTCACGGACAAAGCCGGTTGCACGTCCGCCTTCGCCTTGCCCGAGACCCTTGCCGGGGCCTCTGCCGCGAGGGATGGCAGCGCTTTGGCGATCGATCCCTTGGAGAGCTTGACGGCATCGCTGAACCCGAAGCGATGGCCCGGAACTTTCTTGTCCGCATACAATGCCTTCAGATCGCTGTAACCCAGGGGTTTCGGTGGAAACGCGGGCAACGCCTGGCTGACATTCACGTCCTTGAGAATGCCAGGATCGATGGAGACCACTTTTTGCGCGATCAGGTCGGCGATGGGAACCTCGATCAGAAAGAGGGGCGCGACCTGGACTCGGGCGTTGACCACGTTGCCCCACACCGGAATGAAGTTGGGATCGCCCGGAGTAGGTTCCCACTCCCAGGAAAGAATGGCGCGGACCTGGAGGATATTCTCCGTCGAGCAGAACTTGCGCGCCTCAGTGAAGTTCACGGAGGCCGAGTAACTCAGCGGAAGCGGGCCCGCGAGGTCGTAAACCTGGACTGCGCTCACACCCAGGTCGTGCCAGCCGATAGCATCCTGCACGAAAAAGCGCACGTATTCCGTGGTGCCGGGGCCGCAGGCGTCCGTGCCGTATCCGGAATGCTGTTTGATATTGATAACCGCTTCCAGGCTGGCGGGGCCGGGATTGAGACCCAGGCAGGTGAGCTCCTCGAAGGTCGTGTTGCCGCTGAAGGGCTTGATCACCTTTCCCGGGAACTTGGTGAAGGTGCCAAAGTAATTGGGGTTACCGAGAATCAGATTTTTAAAGGTCGTCCGTTCCGCCGGGACCTTGGTCGTCGCGGCTGGCGGAGGCACAGTTGCTTTTGTGGGATCGTTTTGCACTGCCATGAACTTCTCCTTTGCTTCGGGAAATGAGGCCTTCTGGCCCCCCGCTCGGCGTTCGCGGCGGCGGAGTCATAACCACCAATGGGCTGCTGACCAAAACAGCGATGGTGGCTGCCTCTTTAGTTTTAAAGACACCCTTTGAAAGACACCCTTTGCCTGCGGCCCACCGTGAGAGGGCCCTCGTCTCTTGGTCGCCAAGACCTGGCCTGGGTTTGTCCCAGCCCATGGTCTGCGTGGCGTTCGGGGCAATAGGAAACACCGTCACCCGGGATGATGACTACCCGTAACTAGTCTATCATTTTAGTACACACCCGTTGGATGTTAATATACACCCGTTGTATGGAAACGGCAATGCTGAATTCTGAATTGTGAATAAGGGCTATTCAATTGACTCCACGACCCACAACCTGCAGTGTTTTGGGGCATGGAGGACTATCATCGAAACCAGGTTGAATTTGAGCGTCGTTTTGCGACCGATGAGGCTTGTCGCGAATATCTCCTTGCTCTGCGATGGCCGGACGGCTTTATCTGTCCTCGCTGCGGGAACGGATGTTACGGAAAGACAAATCGGGGATTGATGGTCTGTCGGCAGTGCCGTTATCAGGCTTCGATCACGGCGGGCACGATTTTCCAAGACAGCCGCAAGCCACTGATCCTGTGGTTTCGGGCCATCTGGGCCGTGACCGGTCATGTCTCGACAGCCGCCTCCAGTACAAGGCAAACCCTTTCCGATGCCATCGAACCACCGTATCAGGCTTGACGACGATCAATGACTCCCGCCAGCTTTTCCACATTCGCGATAGCCAGACCCAGAACAGGCGGTCCACCTTTCGCAGTCGGCGGTGGGGCTGAGCGCGAGCCAGAATGGCGAGCTGTTGTCGCAGTGCCAGGTTTTCGAGGGCCAATTCGCGTCGATCCCTGAGCATAGATCCGAGCGTGGCGATCATGCAAAAGAAGGCTTCCATCATGGATGTCGAGGCTGCCACCTTGAGACAAAAAGGTCAATGCTTTCAATGCGGATGCGGTTTTGGCGAGCCACAGGTCTCAGCCGTGACGGGCGACTTTTCCCCTTGCTGAAACTCCTCCTTGTTGCTGGAGTTATTTCGAAATAATTCTGTATGATAATCTTATTTTTCGCACTGACGACATATTTGTGTTGACATATG
>JBEKYG010000312.1:0-6348 GCA_049511215.1 Acidobacteriota bacterium
TCAGTATATAGGATAGTAAGCAGTCGCCCTGATTTGGCGCGCCCAAAACAGAGCACCCGCTCTTCGCTTTCGTGGGGTTGAACATCGGCCTCCAACGGCTCAATCAGGACCGCCTCTTCGGCTTCTCTTGGGGTGATGCCATGTCTTGCGATGCGCTTTAGGTTGTCGGCGTCCCAATCGAACTCCATGATTTACATTGTAAATACGCGGTAAAGACAAGTCAAGGTTGAAGCGATGCCCGGAAACGTCCAAAACGCCGCCCAGGCTACAGCGCTCCCCGCAGCTGTCCCTGTGCTGTATGTTCGCCCACGAGCACACATACACGCTCATCGCAAACGAATATCAAAAACGGGGAATCGCCGCGCGTAAGGTGCCGGCAACCAACATCGCCGGCGTTATTTGATGGTCACTGGGTTGTATTTGCCGAACTTCAGGCTGTTTAGGATGGGACATAGATGCTACTTGAGGATGGCTTCGAGCAGCTGGGCGTCAAGAGCCTGCCGGAATTGACGGAGCCATACGAGAGCAAAATCGTTTCCCTTGGGCTGGAGATCGAGGCACTCAACGGGCGACGGTAATGGCTGGAGATTTGCCCGAAAAAGCCTAAAAATACGCGGTGAAAGTACAAATCCCTGGTTGTTATTTAATACTGCGTATGCTAAGATGCACATGTAAGGAGGGCCAGGATGGCGAAGGGACGAAAAGGCGGCAAAAACAACGTCTTTCCCAAAGGGAAGCGCAAGCTGATTACTCTTTGGCTATACGAGGATGACTACCGGCTGGTGACCGAGCTGGCCCAGAAGGACACCATCCCTCGCGGGACGTTGGTGAGGAAATTACTCCTCGAAGGCCTGCATCGTTTGCAGGCAGCCAAGAAGTAGGCCCTCCCGAGCGAACTCGCCCAGTAGGGCGGGAATTGAAGAGTACGAGTAGATAAG
This sequence comes from Acidobacteriota bacterium, assembly GCA_049511215.1. Classification (GTDB taxonomy): domain Bacteria; phylum Acidobacteriota; class UBA6911; order UBA6911; family UBA6911; genus JAFNAG01. The sequence goes on from JBEKYG010000312.1 coordinate 939, forward strand.
CAGAAAGGCCTACCCGATAACAAGGGCGGTCGAGCAGCACAACAGGCGGTTAGACCCATCCGATCAAAAGGACGGTCGACCAACATCGAAAGATCTGGTCGCCGTCCTTTTTCATTTTCAGCCACCCAAGACAACCCCAATCGAACGCCGGCGACCTTCACCCAAAGGAGATCGCAGGTGGAAAAACTCGATTCAGGGTATGTCTATACCGATCACAGCGAACTGAAAAAGTGCGCCAACTGGTTCCGCCGGAATCAGCGGCAAGTTCCAGGCATGGAGGTTGGCAGCCGCATCAATGGCGACCGCATATTGTACGTGGGTAAGCAACCACCCGACTATCTGCGCATGATGCAAACCCTTCCCGAGATCTTCGGCCAGCAGCCCGTTGACTGCACCCCGGAGAAAGTTGACAAGATGGCGATCTGCGCCGTTCTCAAGATCGCAACCTCGGGCATGACCCCCATGGAAGCCATGGTCTTCCTGGGGCGACTCGCTGGCCGCCCTCAAAAGGAACTTGCAGAGATTCTCCAGGTCGCCCAGGGGACCGTCTCCAAGCTGGGCGACTCGGCTCTACGAAAAATCAGAGCGGTGGAAAATTAGCATATTCCATGCATCACCCATGAACACAGCGATTAAGAGCCACTTGGAATAACTTTCCGAATTAGTGAGAGAGAAAGAAAAGAGGCTGATGACGCAAGAACAGATCGTAAACAAATGCCAGAACTGCAAAAAGGAACTCCCGAAACCCGTGAATCTTTGGGAAGACGGAGTCTGCAAGTTGTCGCGCGGCTTCTGTGACGATTGTGGGACAGGTTTTGCGAAAGCCTACAAGAGAATCGGCCGGAGATCGAAGACGAGGGTTACGAGTACCTCCGAAAGGAAATCTACTCAGGCTACAACGCAGGCGCCGGGAGCTAGGCGCCAGGATTCAACGACACAATTCAGCAGTTCGGCTGACTGGGGCCGTTAAACGCCGGTTCTTGAGGGACGGATCAGTGTGCCCGAGTGGAGGTGATTATTGGCCAGAGCAGACTTCATCGGAGAGGTGCTGAATCCAAAAGGCGATCTGGTGTTTGTCACGTATGAAGTCTTCAGGAAACTGAAGAAACTCCGTATAGCCGACAGAGATACCGGGGAGATCATAAAAGCCATCAAGTGGAACAAGCCTCGGGGCATGTTCCAGATGACAGCACTGGTACCCAGCTTGCTGGATCTCTGGAAGTACAAACCTGAGTTCAAGCACAAACCCCTGGGCGCAATCAATCCCGAACGAATTGGCGAAGGCGGCCCCAGTCGAGACAGCGGCAGGGCAAACAGAATCCATACCACTCTTGGCCCCGACCTGTCCGGGCTGCCGGTCATGGATACTAAACAATTGCGACGGCTAGGCGCCCGAAAGGAGCCTGATGTTCCGTTGCCGAAAAAGGGAAAGGCACGTCGGCGACGGGCCGCGCAATGAATATGAGCACCGAGGACATTCACGAAGTTTATCAGGAGGAAGTGGAGAGGCCGGGGTACGTGCTGGAGATGAGGCCTCGAAAACAGCAGATAGCGGCTAGACACGCCGAAATACCGGGCGAGAAGGTGGCTCCTCGTTCGGAACCAGCGCCACACAATACCGCGGCCGAATTCGATACGGAGCGTTTCGTTCCATTTCAAAACTAACCGGGCCTATGGCCTCACCAAACGATTATTTTTTATGATGGCACCCTGACCCTCGTTTATTGGCTTGACACCGTTCTTAACTGCCGCTTACAACCCGATCGAAGTGATCTGAGCGAAGCGGATCGACTTCAACCATGGGACGGCGTCACTCTGCGGCGGCGCCGTCCTTCGTTTTTCTCCTATCTTTGAGGCAGGGCCGGGAACATTCCTGGCCCTTTTTCCGGAGGGTGGCTTTGGAAAATGCAATGGAGTTAATGACCCAGGAGGACCTGGAACAAGTGGAGCCGATGGAGGGAGTCGATACCGAGACGGGCGAAGTTGTCGAGTCTGAAGATGTCGATCCCGAACAGGAAATCGAAAAGCTGATTGATTCGATCTGTCCAACTGACCGTGACAGAGCCTACGCTCTCGTGGCCGCAGCTCGAAAACCCAAGAAAAAGCGGAAGCGACTTCCGAAGGTCGGGGAAGAAAACTGGGTCGCGCTGCGGACCATCTTCGGCAACTCCAAGGTCCCGGAAGCAGTGGCCGACATCGTCCAGGAAGCCATTCAGACGATGATCAAGGCAGGGGATATCAGCGAAACCAACAAGTGGCAGTTCCTGGAATTCGTCGCAGCCGAATATATCGCGGAGAATGGCGTCGTGCCGGAGTAGGCAACGAGTTGTGCGCGCAGAAATGCCGCCAGTCGTCGAACGTCCTATGCGGCGGGAGACTGGCGGCCTTTCATCTTCAGGAGGTTACCTTGCGAGTCGTCTTCAAATTGCTCGGGCATCAGGTATACGCGCATGCAATCCGAATTGAGCATGGGTTTGCTTTTTACCTGTCCATCAGCCGGTTGCGAGACGTGACGGTCCGGTTCGCCCGGAGCCTCACGATCCGATCCGAGAACTTGAAGGCTAACGTCCAGGCCCGTTATGACAAGATCCCCGCTTTCCTTCCCGACCGGATCGAACGTGCCGAGAAGCGAAGGCGTGCATGGGTTCAATGACATTGCAGCCGAAGTTCCTCGGACAGTTCATGGGGGTCAACAAGTTGGACATCAAAGTTGGCAAAGCACTTTTTCTTCAAGTGACCCACGTCGACCAGGATGGCGGCAATGAGGTCGAGGCCGCGATCAACATCGGCGATGTGATCATGGTTTATCAGTGCGGCAAGGAACGCGTGTCGGTTGTGCTCAGGAATGGTTATCGCATGGTCATCAGGGGCACCGTTTCAGAGTTCTGCGAAACGATCAATTCGCTTTACGGAGGATGAGTGGAGATTCATGACGTGGCCCGCCTGTGCCATGAAGCAAACAGGGAATACTGCAAGTTGATCGGGGACCCGGTCGCACCGCGTTGGGACCACTCTGACCAGGATCGAGTAATCGCGGGAGTCGAATTCGTCCTCGCCCATCCCGAAGCCACACCGAAGGACGTTCATGACGAGTGGCTGAGATTTATGAGAAGTAACGGATGGTCATACGGGCCGACGAAGGACCTGCTCAGCAAACAGCACCCGGCCATGACCTCATTCGAACAACAGCCGCCAGCCCAGAGGATCAAGGATCGGATGTTCATTGCGCTGGTGAACACAATGGCTCCGCTGTTCGGATATGCAGGAGACAGGCGCCAATGCGTCGAGATACCTCTCCTGAAGCGGGCGGTTGTCGAACAGGCTGAATGCATCAGGAGGTTGAGGGAAGAAAACGTCCGTCTCCAGAAGGTGATCGACGGCAGCGGAAACCAACTGTCCCTGGAGCGCGAGGCCTGCATCCAGCATTTTGAGAAGTTCGCGAAGTTGGAAGCGGAGAACGCCCGGCTGAAAGAACTCGCCGAATCTGCCAACGATACCAAGGAGAGCCGCCGTCTCGAGAGGGTTGCTGACCAGGACATTTGCGGCGATTGTGAAAAAATCCACAAAACCCTTCAGGAGGAAAGAGAGGAGAAGCTCGACCGGCTTCTTGATCGAGCTGATGACATGCGGAACAGCCTCGCCGAAATTGACAGCGACACCCTCGGCTTGTCGCTTTGCCGCGGGCTCCAGAGCCGGAACGCTCATAGCGAGGAGCTGATAAGCCGGATCGGAATCCTTGACCGAAGCAACAAAGCTCTCCGGGATGCGCTGAGTGACGCGGAAAAAGAGATCGAGGAGACGGATGAGGAACTTCTGGATTCCCACGTCGACCTCCAGAAGGCCGAAGAAGCCCTGAAGCGGTTCGAGCCCGGCGATGACACCCTGGTTCAGTGGCAGTTTGGCAAGCGTGCTGACGCCAAATGGCGTGAAGCCTTCGAGGAGCACGTCGATGAGTTTGTGGGCCAAAACAACAGGGCCCGGGCAGCGCAGCAAGCCGATCGAGCCATGAAAACAACGGCCGAGAATCTGGCCCAAGCGATTGATGCCGAATTCACGAGGCTGATCTGCAATGGCAGTTCCCGCCTGAGCTTCAACCCTCTCCTCTAAGGATCAATGGACCTAAAGCATTTGGACAAACGTTTCTCGCTCCTTGTCCGGGAGCGAGCCCAGTGGACGTGTGCTCTCTGTCGTCGCTTTTTCGGAAATGATCGAGAGCACCTTCACTGCAGTCACTTCCACAGCCGGCGACACAAGAGCGTTCGATGGGATCCGGAGAACGCGGAAGCGATGTGCAAGCAGTGCCATGAATACCTGGACATGCATCCGCGTGAGTACGCGGAATGGAAGAAAGCGAAACTCGGAGAAGAGCGATACGACGCCCTCTACCGGCGCATGCAGGCAATCGTAAAGGTGGACACAAAAGAAATTAGCGCGGTCCTGAATGAGCTGGAGGCAGCATGACGAGATTTATGGTGGGCACGACGCTCGCGCTGTTGGTCACTCTGAAACTAACCCATGTCATCGCTTGGAGTTGGCTGTGGATTCTGTCCCCCCTCTGGATCTATGTGATCCTGTGGGTGCTAGGCATTTTCGTAATCTCGACATTTCTTGCCGTGGTGATGGGAGTTGTTTCCTCTCATGCAACCGCTCGAAGGCGGCACTTCCGATAGGTTTCAATCGTGCCCTTCGACAAAAGCTACCCCAACAGAAAAGACCAGCGGCGGCCCTACTGGAAAAGCGGAAGCACGACAAAACGTGCCGTCCGCATGGTGACTGTCCCTATTGCGCGAGAAACCGGCTGCATTCAAACCGGAAGCGAGTCGAGAACGCAGAGGAGCTGCATCGTGACTATGGACTGCCAGCGGAAGGCGATCAACAGCAAGAACCAGATGTATTGCCGGGAACACCCGAATTATCGCCCAGACTCCCCTCCGACCAACACCTGCAAGACGTGTCACAAACTGTTCCGATTCTACCAGAGTAAGCCAAAGACCGAGACGCCATAGAAACGATACAACCACATGGTAAGCGAGAGAATCGTTCGAACATCCTGCTATCCGGACCTGATGCGGGGCGAGAAAAGGCTGAAAGTCCTGTGCTTTAATCCCACGGACAAATGCAACCTGAGATGCTCGTTCTGCCCGTTCCAGCATATGAGAGCGAACGTGCTTGAGACGGAAAGAGCTTTCCTTGCGCTCGAAGGCGCCAAGGTGCTCGGGACAAAGGCAATCGTGTTCAGCGGCGGCGGTGAGCCCCTGGTTCACCCCGATATCTCGGATATCGTCCGCCAAGCGCAGGAAATGCGGTTCCATACCGCGCTCATCACCAACGGCACCATGCTGCACCGCCTTGGCGATGAAGCCTTATCCGGCTTCTCATGGGTCAGGGTGAGCATCAATTCCGGCCGGCG
>JBEKYG010000313.1:0-6341 GCA_049511215.1 Acidobacteriota bacterium
GCAGATGCATATTTGCCGGCAAGCAATTGTCTCCGAAGCTTTCTTCAATGTCCTCACCACCGATCAGAAAGATGACTACGTCCGGATCGTACTTCTTCGAGGCGTATCGGGAGGCGTGCAAATATTGCGAAAGGGATCACCCCGAATTTGAAAACCGGTATATATTCCAGTCTCCTTTCAGGTCCTCGCATAATTTCCGCGATAGCGATCCATTTTCGTCAACTTGTATCGCCTCTAGATGAGAATCGCCGAATATGGCGATTAGTGGCTATTCGCGTTGGTTAGGGGAAAGTAGTCAACTTCGCTTAACCAGCCGGCATTATTCACTCGCCAATGCGCATTTATCTGAGCCAGGTTGCCGGTGATGCGGCGCCAGGACGACATCATCGTCCGGAGGAACTCAACGGGCCTTCGGTGCGGCCAGCGCCTCATAATAAAGCTGCCGATAGCCCTCTACTACGGAAGACTCCGCCAGAAGCCGTCGCATGTTTTCTTTTACCATCCTCCGTCTTTCCAAATGGGCTTGCTCGTCTGTTGAGCCCAGCTCATCGATCACTCGCACAAACGACGCGATGTCGTCCAGCGGTAGGTCCCAGCCCAGGCCTTTGGCCTCCAGATTCCGCCACGGGGTGTTGGTACTGACCAACACCGGCGTGCCGGCGGTCAGCGATTCTGCGATGACATGGCCGTAAGCTTCACCTCCGGTTGGGAAGAGCATGAGGTCATACTGACTGAGCGATGTCATGACTTGTGACGGTTCGATACCGCCAAGGGACCTGACCGTAACGTATGCCGGCAGTTCGCGGATGAGTTCCTGGCATTTGGTCCAATACGCGGTGTCCTCGACGGGCCCGATAATGTCGAAAGCGACCTTCGACCGCACTTGGCTCAGGATCTTCAAGGCAAAGTCCAGGTTCTTCTCCGGGGAGATGCGAGAGAAGAACGTCACGCGCAGGCCATCACGCGCCGGCACCTGCCAGGAGCTCGCGGCCTCCTCAGTGCCGTTTCCGTAAACCGTCGGCAAATCTCCCGCCACTCGGATCGCCTCGCGGCGGATCTTCATGACGTTCGCGATATCGTCTGCCTCGAGTGTGCTTGAGGCATGCCACGTTACTGGAGCATATAACCCGGTCAGCCGTGCGAGTCGCATGAACAACGCCTTCTTGGGGTATTTCTGGCGCAGCGACGCCCATGCGAACTCGCCGAAAGGGTAGAGGACCATCGGCTTGCGATCAATCTGGCCCAACCTCCGGTTGAGCAACACTTTTACCGTCAGCGGATCGAAGAAGCTGTTCAGGCGTATTAGATCATGCTGCGTGCTACACACGATCGCGCGGAGCTGCGCGAGCGACTCGCCACCGGGCGGCAGGTAGTACACGCTGGCATTCCCCACCGTCTGCCACTCCTTATGCTTGATGCTCGGGTATGGCTCTTCATCGCCGAGGTCGCGATCCCTCGTGACGATCCTGAACTGAAAATCACCATGAAGATGATTCACCGCGTTCTCTACGGAGCGCAAGATGCCGCCGGCCTTGTATCCCGGGAGGTAGTGGCCTGTAAATACCAGAATCGTTGGCTTAACGATGTGCCTCATGTCTCTTCCCGACCAGCCCCAATTCTAGCTTTAGCACTCACTCGCCGCACTCTTTCGATGACTTGTTCTGCATGGCTCTTCTTGTTCTCAGCGAATATGTTACGCATCGTCGACAAACCGCCTGCAGCCAGCTTCTCTCGTAGGGTAACATCCTCCAACGCCTGATCGATCGCATCGGCCAACGCACTGGCGTCTCCGACCGGGACAGCCAGGCAGTTGACTCCCGCCTGCATTACGGATGGAATACCATCCACCATTGTCGTGACAATGGGAAGACCAAAACACATGGCCTCGTAAAGCACGCGAGGAAAGCCTTCGGAATGGCTCGGAAATACAAAAAGATCTGAATCGAGAAAGTATGTCCTAATTCGGCTGCGATCATCAATAGCACCACTAAACCTCGCGGCGCAATATAGTCCCTTTTCCGTTTCCACTTTTCGGCCCAACTGCGCATCAACCCAATTGCCGACCAAGTCCAATTCAACCGCACGTCCGCGTTGTCTGAGGATCTCAACGGCATCGAGCAACTCGAGAGTACCCTTCGCCTCCTCAAGCGTTCCGACATAAAGCAGCCTCCATTTGTCGCTTCGTATACGCTGAACGCGGTTCAGTTGAAGATCTGCCGCCCCTATATCGAACATCGGTGATACCACATCACAGGTATCGCAATAACGGGCGGCTACGTCCCTGAGGAATGGACCAGCAGCTAGAACAAACGCCGCCCTGGACAGACTGAACGCCACACCAAAGAGATCGATCCTGCTCCCTCTCAAGTATATTCCGTAAGGCCGCCTCATGATGATGGCTAACAGAGCCGCCATGACACCTAACCTGCCGGGCAAAAAGATGTACAAGAAATCCGAGCGGACAATTATAGGGAGAAGCCACAAGACCGATAACCCATAAAACATCAATCTGTATTTGACGAACCACCTCCGCGTCGCAGTCGTGATGCCCTGGCTGTTGGTAATGTCGTACCCATGAATTCGCGTTCCCTCGCGACCGATCATCTCGGGTGCACAAAGAACCACTCCACCTAGGCCGGCTGAGAGTTCTTCGAGAAACCTGACTGCGTGTTGTTCAGCGTACTGGTGTGTGCCTATGCGAGTGATTCCGAAGTTGGGGACACAGCACAGTTTCATTGATTACTCAGGAGTTCGTTAGAAAAGGGAGAGCAAGGAGGATCTCGACGGATGAGACTCCGCCCTGCAACTACCGGATCCCTTGTCCGGTTCCCGGTTTCGTCGGGGTCACCGGTCTTCCGGAGATGGAGTAGAGAACAGCATGCAGCACGACGCGTCCAAACCATGATTCGTATCCAAACCACGTAAGGAAACGACTCCTAAAGCCTGAAAGCGCAATCCAGTTTCTTATCGTCCGCCGGAGGCGGAAAACGTGTCTGCCCGGCAGATTTGGTGCAACGTTGCATGCGATCTCGCGAAGATGGACCGGCATGTCGCCACGGGTAGCCGCAAGCCGAAGGTGCCCAACGCGGCGCCAAGGGAAACCCATGAATTCGGAGACGTAGCGATCGAAGGCGCCAGGGTCGCTGGCTGCAATAATCACGTTCATCTCGACGGGCACGCCCTCCATCGGGCCGTTTTGGTCGAGGAAGTGTGTTCCATCGGCGAGTACTACCGGCTTTAGTCTCTGGTTGATCGCGAGGATGGCCTCGTCGAAAATGTAGTGACGCCGCAATCGCATCGTGTCCGGCACGCAGCCCCATTGGTTCTTGTAACTCAGGCTCAGGCCTGTCATGCAGTGGATTTTGGGCACAGGTATGGTTATCAGTAGGTCGGTTTCATGAAGCAGCCGTTTGGGCAGCAAGACCTGTCTCGTTATTCCTCTCGCTGTGAACTCAATGGGTTCACTCTCTTCGTCGCACAGGTTAACGACCTGACATCCGAACTTCTCGCGCAGAGCGTAGATGCCATGCCCCTGGAACGCCTCTACGGCGCTCCAGGCGCCATAGCCTCCGTCTGTTTCGACAATGGCCAGTGTGTTGGTTCGCTCGGACAGAATCTGGACTACCGCCTCTATGACCGCTGGTGAGGTCGTAACACCAGGCTTGTGGTAGGGATAGGTTAGGTTGGGCTTAAGCGCCACCCGAGAATCCTCCTTGATTCTCGCGAGAAGTCCAGACTCCTCCATCGCTGTGCGAACGGCCCCTTTTAGGTCACGTCCAACCTGTACCAGAGTCACTGTTCGCTCACGTAGCTCGTTGTTCATGTTGCTTCTGTACTCAGTGGTTGGTTACTAGGCAAATATGTCGCTGTTCTACGTAGTCTGATTGTAGGAGTAGCCGCGGGAGGTTCACAAGGAAGGCATTGTCGAAATGCTCGATCGGTTGTGACATTGTGTGTTTGCGAGCCCAACACGTCGCCGCACAAAGAACCACCTCAAGTGTGCTCTTGTTGCCGACGTGTTCCGATCACGCTTGTGTTGGGAGTAGCGCGTCCCTTTCAAGTCTACTGGGGTAATTGATAAGCACGGCTTTGTGCACTCCCTTGAACACAAAGAGACTTCCCGCAGCAGCGCCGACAACACCGAGATTGCAGATCAACTCGCGGATATGCTCCAGCGATCCCGCCCCGCCTATCATGGTCAGAGGCACCGTTGTTGCCGATCGTACTTCCTTGGCCAGGTCGATGTCGTAGCCTCTCATTACCCCGTCGTTCTCGATGGAATTGATGACGACCTCCCCGGCTCCTCGTCCTTCTAGATCGGCTGCCAGTTCGGCTGCGCGTTTGTGAGTGTTTTCGAGCCCGTTCCACAGCCAGACCTCGTACGGGCCGCTCGGAAACGCTCTTCTGACATCCAGCACGGCAACAACGCTTTGAGCACCGACACGCTCCGCTAGATCCGTCACAAAGCGCGGCGCCAGAACCGCGGCAGAGCTAATGGCGATCTTCTCGACACCGAAGCCAATTATTCGTTGCGCTTGCTCAATAGACTTAACCCCACCTCCATAGCAGAGCGGCATTCTGCACTCCGAGGCCAGATGTTCGATCATGGTGTAGTCCGGCTCGCGCCGCTCTGTCGTGGCGTCAATGTCAAGGACAATCAGTTCATCGACTTCCTTCTCATTAAAAATTCGCACTGCGTTGATAGGATCACCGACGTACTTTGGGCTCGCGAAACAGACGGTCTTGACAAGTCCCCTGCCTTTGACCAACAAGCATGGAATAATTCGTGGGCGCAGCATCCGTAATGTCCGGTCAGAAGTTGAATGATTACACCTGGTTGCCGTCCGGGATGTCTTCAGATTGGTAATCGGCGTCGAAAACGGCAGTAGAAATGGGCATTGTATCGAAGTGGGTCAAGCGACATGTTTACGTGGAGGACTCGAAGGCTGACCATGAGCTTGCCGGTCAATCAGTCTGCGGACGGCCCCGGTAACACCCACTCGGTACCGGAATCCCTCGGATAGCAGTTTCGCAGGCGAATACTTCACATCGCCGGAATTGGCGGGCCCTCGCAGGGCACGTCTCACCAAATGGGGCACGATAATCGGCATGTGCATGGCGGGACGCAGAGAACCCATGGCGGTGTTCCGTTTCATCCCCATGTAGAGCGACCAGAGCCCTGCAAAGGTATTTTGGGGGTCGTCGTCGCACGACACAAAGTAGCGCTGGACACCCGGGAGTCCGCGGTCCACAAAGAACAAGGCCGCGTCGGCCACGTCTGCTGCGTGGACGATATGGGCGCACTCTGCTCCCTTGAGCACAACCCGCAGGAAGTCTCGCCACGTTCCGCTCATCGGCAGTGCGAGCGCGCCGGGCCTGCGATCATCAACGACGTCCGTCGGGCGCAAGATAACCACCTGGCAGCCAGGTATCCCGGCCTCGGCAACGATCCGCTCCGCGGCCCACTTGCTCCCTTCGTACTCGGTCTGCGGGTTGCAGGGCGTGTCTTCCGTCACCCACTTCGCGTGAGTCAACCCCACGACACCTGCGCTGCTGATGAAACAGAAGGTACGAACGGGTTGTGCCCTGAGCAGAGTCACAAGACGTTCAGTGCCCCCGACATTGACGTCCCACATGAGAGGCGCCTGCCGCAGTTCGGCCGCGCAGTGAAACACGGCGGAGGCGCCCGAGACGAGCCGCTGGAGGGCGTTCTTGTCGTCCAGGCCGCCGCACACATACTCGATGTGGTCATCGGAGCGGGCGGAGGAACGACTCAGCACCCTCACGCTGTAGCCTTGCGAGATCAGCCGGTGAACGATCTGCTCACCGACCATTCCGGTTCCGCCTGTCACGCTCGCGATTCTGCCTTGTGTGCCCATGTCCCTGACTCACCAAATTCCGGAAAGGGGCCGCGGTGATCCAAGTGAAATCAACAACTCCCCTTAAGGCGTGGGCTTGATCTCGGCGGCCTTTCAGGCCGCTTTCCGAGTCAAGCTCGGCTGAAGCCCCGGAAGCTTGACTTTACACGATTCTCGGATTTGCGCGTGGCGCACCCGACAGGGCTTAGCGATCCGCACCGTAGAAGATCAGTCAAGAGCGATGGCGCGCGAATTCGCTCGGGAATTTGCCACTCCGACAAAGCGGCGCTAAAGAGATGTAAAAGAAAGTCGATCGGGCGCCAACGACGAAGCAGGACTATTCGCTGGAACCCAATCCGGTTGAGGTGATTTAAGAACTCCTTCTATCCTATTTCCTGCGAGATTCGGCGGCCGCAAATTGCCTTTCAACCCATTCATTTGTCGGTTTTTCTAATCTTGGCATGCCGCACATTCGCCGTTTCT
>JBEKYG010000314.1:0-6324 GCA_049511215.1 Acidobacteriota bacterium
TCGGCAAACGTCTCCATTTGGGTTCTCGTTCCCTTCCTTGGATCCCGGTTGTCGGAGTTGTGCGGGACGTAAGGCAGCACGGGTTGCAGCAACAGCCGCGTCTCACTCTTTACCGGCTGAATCGAGGAGGCAGTTATTTTTCCATGATAGTGCAAACCCGGTCGGATTCGGCCAGGCTAATCCCAGAAATACGCAGCCGAATCCTGTCTGTTGACAAAACGGCGCTGATCCAGCGAATCCAGCGCGTGGAAGATATCCTTTGGGAATCAGTGGATCAACCCCGTTTCTACTCCACGCTGGTTGGGCTCTTTGCGGTGTTGGGAACGTTGCTGGCGGCAGTCGGTGTGTATGGAGTGGTCTCGTTTTCTGTCGGCCTCAGGACCCGCGAGATCGGGATTCGGGTTGCCCTGGGAGCGCGTCCACCTGAAATCGTTCGGATGATTTTGGCGCAAGTAATGACATCGGCATTCTTCGGCTTGTCCTCCGGCCTGCTGTTATCCCTGGCCTTGACGCGATTCCTTGCGAGCCTTCTTTTTAGTATCGGTCCTCACGACGCACCGACCCTGATTGTTGTTACCACGGTAATAGCGTTGGTGACTGCGCTGTCTGGCTTCTTCCCCGCTATGCGCGCCACCAACACGGATCCGATGGAATCGTTGCGGAACGAATGAGATAGTGCTCTTCATGTCTCGACCTGTGCGCCTGGATCGTGCTGAGTGATTCTCACGCAGCGAAGCGGAGGGTAATAATGCTGGCATCGATTCGTGCCTTTCTCTGGCGTGTGATTCACCTTGCGCGAAGTTCAGGATCAGAGTCCTCATTCGAGAGGGAATTGGAATTCCACATGCAGATGGAGATCGAGGAGAACCTGCGTCAGGGCATGAACCACGAAGAGGCGCGGCGGCAAGCTCTCATCTCCCTTGGGGGCATGGAACAGACGAGAGAAGCGTGCCGGGAAACCTGCGCGATCCGGTGGGCAGCGGAATTCAGGCGGGACCTCGCTTTCGGATGGCGCATGATGCGGAAATCTCCCAAGTTCACCGCCATCGCAGTCCTGACACTGGCTCTCGGCATAGGCGCCAACAGCGCCATTTTCAGCGCCGTCAACGGAATACTCCTCACACCGCTGCCGTATCCCGACCTCTCGCGGCTGGTGGTGATTCTGCGGGAACAGTGTCCCCCCTACATTACCCCTGACCAATTGCGTGAGATCACAGAGCGGTGCACGGCGTTGGGACGTATCGCGACCTACGACAACACAATTCTCACTCTGACGGGAGGCGTTGTACCCAAGGATGTGGATGCTGCCCGCGTATCCAGCGATTACTTTTCCTTGCTGGGAACCAGGCCGTTACTCGGAAGAACCATCCTTCCGCAAGAGATGCAACCCGGGAATGACAGGGTAGCCGTCCTGAGCCATAGCCTCTGGATGGATGAATTCGGCGGCGACACCGGCATTGTCGGGCGTGACATTTCAGTGGATCACAAGCCATATACCGTCGTCGGAGTGATGCCGAGGGATTTCGGCGCCGGGATGTTTTCATATCAGCCGGAGTATTACGATGGGAGTTTCGACGCCATGTGGGTGCCCCAGGTTCCTCTGCCGCCGAGGCCTCGTGCAGTGAGCGGATATCCCTATCTCCTGGCGCGACTCAAAGAGGACGCTACGCTGGCGCAGCTCAACGCCCAGCTGAAGCCGCTTTCCGACCGTTTTGCAGCGACCTATCCCGCCGGCGCCGGCGCACAAGGGCTGAGGCTGTTCGCAAAGAGCTTCGATCTCGGAATCGATCCACGTGTGCAAACCGCACTATGGATCCTCCTGGGCGCGGTGGGATTCGTGCTGCTGATGGCTTGCGTGAACGTGACGTCGCTTCTGGTGGCCCGGTCGTGGACTCGCCAGAGAGAGCTGGCGATCCGCAGCGCGCTCGGTGCGACGCGCCTGCGCATCCTGCGCCAGCTCCTGGCGGAAAGTCTGTTGCTGGCCCTGGCCGGCTGTGCCACGGGCCTGTTCTTTTCCACGTGGGGCATTCATCTGGTGCGCGTGATCGCTCCGCCGGACACTCCGCGGGTGGATCGCATCCGGCTTGACGCCGGCGTGCTGTGGTTCACGATAGGGATTTCGCTCCTGGTGGGCGTCCTGGTCGGGCTGGCGCCGGCATTGCAGGCGTCGTCGCGGCGCATGGGCTATGCCTTGAAAAACGGCTTGGGCGGTTCGTTTGCAGCGATCTCGATAAAGCCGTCGCATCATCTCCGAAGAGCGCTCGTCATTCTGGAGGTGCTGCTTGCCGTCATTCTGGCAGCAGGCGGCATGTTGATGGGACGCAGCTTCTATAAGCTTATGAGCGTCGACACCGGGCTCAGCGCGGGCCGGGTTCTGACGATGAGAGTGGGTCTCTCGGATCTGGTCGGCAAGGACAGGGATAAGTGCGGCATGGCGGCGTCGGATATCCTTAACAGGATTCGATCGCTTTCCGGAGTTCAGCAAGCGTCACTCTCTTCCGGCATCCCGTTGCATGGAGCGTCGATCATAGGGCATTACCCCGGATCCGGGGGGTATGGATTGTATGTTGAAGGCCGGGAGGGCGATCAGATTCCACCCGGCCAGTGGACCTATTTCAGCTCGGTAACACCCGGCTATTTTGCCGCGCTCGGAATACGGCTTCTGAGGGGGCGTGATTTTGAACCGGGAGACAGGACTTCCCAGGTGGCTGTCGTCAGCCAGGAGTTCGCTCGTAAATACATACAGGGAGATCCGCTGGGGAAGCGATTCAGCTTCAGACAGGACGGGGACGGGCGACGCGTGTGGATGGAAATCGTCGGCGTAGTGAACGACGTTCGGGATCGGGCCATCAAAGATTCCGAGAGCCCGACGTTTTATACCCCGTTCCTATTTCTCAGCGACCGGTGGAGAATAATCGCGAGGACCTCCTCGGATCCCATGCTTTCCGTTCCGGCGATCGTGCGCGTGGTTCAGTCCGATGACCGGGAAGCGCGCATCACGAATATCGAGACCCTGGATCAGATCCTCGCTAATTCCTCCGCAGAGCCAAGGTTCCAGACGGCGCTCGTGGGATCGTTCGGCGTTCTGGGATTGCTCCTGGCGGTCATCGGGGTTTATGGAGTGATCTCCTATTCCGTCGTCCAACGCACGCATGAGATTGGCGTGCGAATGGCGTTGGGCGCGCAGCGGAAAGACGTCCTGTACATGATTCTGCGAGAGGGGATGCTGCTTGCGGTTTACGGTACTGCCGCCGGGATTGGAGGAGCCTTGGCGTTGACCCGGGTTCTGCGCGGCATACTCTTTGAAATTGGGCCGACGGATCCGGCGACGTTTGTTGGCGTGGCGATTTTTCTGACGATCGCCGCCCTCGCTGCCTGTTACATTCCCGCGCGGCGAGCTACTTGCGTGGATCCCATGCTCGCGTTGCGCAGCGAGTAAGTGATGTTCAGTCCTTATTAGGATCGGAGGAGGCGATGATGCTTTCGTCGATTCGTGCCTTCATGTGGCGTGTGATTCAGATCGCACGCCGTTCAAGATCAGAGTCCCTACTCGAAATGAGTCTTGCACCCTTCGCCCCAATTTCCGCTCAGTTATTAAGATAGTCTTGATATAAAGACAGTCTTCTGATAGGATCCCCTGCATGGAACCACTCTACGGCCTGCTCGACATGCTGGTGCTCAGGACACTTGTATTCGGACCCTTGCATGGGTACGGCATTGCCAAGTCCATTCACAGCAGTTCGAAGGAGTCGTTGGACATCGAATTCGGGTCTCTGTATCCTGCGCTGAAACGTCTTGAAATCAAGGGATGGATCGTTTCCAAGTGGGAGACCTCCGAACACAACCGTTCCGCGAAGTACTATCGGCTTACCAGTGCAGGAAAAAAGCAACTTCGCAAGGAACATTCCCAGTGGGTGGAGTTCGCCTCGGCCATATCGCGAGTCATGGGTCCTGGCCCGGAAGGTGCGGAATGAGTTTGTTGAAAAAACTTGCATATTTGCTGCCGGCGCGACGTCGCGCCGAAGAGCGCGACATGCAGGAGGAATTAAGATCTTTGAAGGAGATGGCCGAACCCGGAGAACTCGGCAACCTCACGCTGGTGGCGGAGGATGCCCGCGCGGTTTACACGTGGATGTGGTTCGAGCGCCTTGGGCAGGATCTCCGCTACGCCCTGCGCTCGATGGTCCATAACAAGACCTTCACGGCGCTGGCCATGCTTTCGCTGGCGCTGGGAATCGGCGCGAACACGGCGATATACAGCTTCATGGAATCGATCCTGCTGCGTGCTTTGCCGGTCCCGGATCCGAAATCACTGGTGGTGATGAAGTGGCGCGCCAAGAACTTCCCTTCGGTGGCCATGAGCATATCGCCGTCCACGGGCGGGACCCATACCGATCCAAGTGAAGGCTGGGTTGGCACGGAGTTCCCCTATCCCACGCTGAAACTCTTTCAGAGCAACAAGGACGTCCTGTCAAGCACATTTTGCTACTTTGTAACGGAGAGTCTCAGTGTGACAGTTCGTGAAAACACGGACGCCGTCACCGGGCAATATGTGTCGGGAGATTATTTCCGTGGCATGGGGGTGCGTTCCTCCGCGGGCCGATTAATTCTCGCAGCGGATGAAAAGGTTGGTATGGAGGCGGTCGCGGTTTTAAGCTATCGGTTCAGCATCCAGAGATTTGGAGATGCGAGCCGGGCTGTGAACCAATCGATACGGATCAACGACAAGGCGTTTACCGTAATTGGCGTAGCGCCGCCGGAGTTTTTTGGCGCAGAGCCGGGTTATTTGCCGGACATCTATGTGCCGTTGCATGCCAATCTGCTTCTCAGCCCGGCGACAGCACTCGCCGGAGTAGCCCAGCGGTACCAGGATCAAAACTTTTATTGGATCGAGGTCATGGGTCGTCTCAATCCGGGCGTAAGTCTGGCCCAGGCACAAGCAGTGCTGGCGCCGCAATTCCACCGGTTTGTCGAGGAAAGCGCTTCGAATGAACGTGAGCGCTCAGATCTTCCTGAATTAATGGTCACGGAAGGCGCCACAGGATTGGACAGCCTGCGGCGGCATTACTCAGCGCCGGTTTTTGTGCTGATGGGGATGGCCGGGCTGATTCTCTTAGTGGCCTGCGCCAACATTGCGAATCTCCTATTGGCACGAGCCGCGGCGCGAAGGCGCGAGATCGCGGTGCGGCTGAGCATGGGCGCAAGCCGGTTGCGGGTCATGCGGCAGCTTATGACCGAGAGTATGCTTCTTGCGTTGCTCGGAGGAGCGCTCGGAGTGGCAATTGCAGCATGGGGTATCCGGGCGTTGACACTGTTGCTGGCCAACGGTCGAGACAATTTCACCCTCCACGCTGAGCTTAACTGGACCGTTTTGAATTTCACGATCGCACTCTCGGTCCTGACCGGATTGCTTTTTGGCTTGGTGCCTGCCATACACGCTACAGGATTTGATGTGATGCCGGCGCTCAAGCAGATGCGAACAACCATGCTTGCCGGCAAAAGCCGCCGGACCCGTAATTCACTCACATTGGCAAGGTCCCTGGTTGTAACTCAAATCGCATTCTCGTTCTTACTGCTGGTAGCGGCAGGACTGTTCTTGAGAACACTCTCAAACTTGCATGCCATCAACCTGGGATTCAACCGCGAAGGAGTGCTGCTATTCACGATCAAGCCCCAGACAATGGGCTACAGCGAACCAGCGCTCAACCGCCTTTACACCGACCTGCAGGAACGGTTAAACAAGGCTCCGGGCGTTCGCAGCGTGAGTTTGTCAGTACGGCCGCTGCCTACGGGCGGTGGATCGCTCGTCCCTGTCGTTGCGCCTGGCGCTCAGCTCCTATCAGGCTTGCCTTCTGCAGGTCCTCAAGCAAAGCAAGTGGGCCTGTTAGGTGTTGGACCAGCGTTTTTCGAGACGATGCAGATTCCACTCAGTGCGGGCCGGGAATTCAACGAGCACGACGCGACCGGATCGCCCCTGGTCGCAATCGTTAATGAGCGGTTGGTGAAAATACTTGGCATGGACGCTCCGGTCGGCCACATGGTGGCTATAGGGAAAACTTCGTATCTGATCGTTGGAGTCGTCAGAGATGCGGTGTTCATGGCGATACGAGATGATCCCCGGCCGATGATCTACGTCACCTACTTGCAAAACATCCGTCCGCCCGCTCAAATGACTTACGAGGTGAGAACTCTCGGCAATCCGCTAGTACCCCGTCTCAGAAGTTCCGCCCTCGATCCCGGCAATATTAAATCGTAAAATTTCCCTTGCAGTTGACCCACTCACGGTGCTATAGTTGATCTGGTTATGGGCAGAATGAAGGACTC
>JBEKYG010000315.1:0-6317 GCA_049511215.1 Acidobacteriota bacterium
GCCGAGCGGCAAGCTCCAAGCAGCTTCGAAAAGGATCTCTGGAAACGCTTCTGGGAACTTGCCAACAACGAGAAAATGGCGAAAGAGCGCGGCGTGCGGGCTATCCACGGCGATGCGCCCTATATGCGTCTGGAGCCCGACAGGGTGTACGAGGTCTGCCTGAGGGCGACCGGTGAAGTCATCATCACGCCAGGAACACGGCTGGAGCCTCCGAAAACGAGCCATTATATTGCGCCTGGCGGACTGGTCTTGCTTGCCACTCCTGTATAACTCGACCTCTACAAGTCCAAGCGGTGGGATACCACCCGCGTCACGTCCGAGATTCGATCGATCATCGGCTGGCATTTGACGCCGGTGGACATCATCATCAACCCGATTCTCGATACCGCCTACGACGGCATCAAGAATTAGGATTTCGCGTCGTCGATGCGTGTTGCCCATGGCCTCAGCGACGTTTTCCTCCTCCTCCGCCACGGGAGCCACCGCCGCTGGATCCGCGTCCGCCGCTGGCGCTGCCGCCACTACTGGAGCGTGGCGCAGACATCTGTGGCGCGGACCGGTACTGCTGAGGAGATTGATACCTCTGTTGCGGCGCCGATCGGGACTGTTGTGGTGCGGACCGGAACTGCTGTGGAGCTTGATACCTCTGCTGTGGTACAGACCGGTTCTGCTGTGGCGCTTGATACCTCTGCTGCGGTACAGACCGGTTCTGCTGTGGTGCTTGATACCTCTGCTGCGGCTGACTCTGGAAGCGCTGCGATTGAGGCGCCGTGTTACGGTATCCTTGCTCCCCGGTGCGCCCCGCGGAGCGGTTTGCGTACGGCGCTGCGGCGGCCCTTGACCCTGTTCCTGCCTGGAACGAATTCCGAGAGGCCATCGAAAGTCCCTGGAACCGCGCGGCTACCTGCTGGTTCCGGTACGGAATGCCAAGGCGATGGACCGGATCATGCGTCCAGATCGTTCTCCCTATAGAACCGACCCCGAAGCCGCGGTGGAATCCAAAGTGAGGGAAGAAGGAATTATTGATGAGCACTGTGCGGCCGAACCAATTCGGCCCCCATCCCCAACTACCCCAACCACCCCAACCTCCCCAGTCGTCGAAATAGAAACCGAGGTTAAAGCCTCGCCCGAAGCCGAATCCGAATCCAGAGTAATAGAGCGGGGGATAATAGCCATAAACGGGAGGTCCCCAAACATAGGTGGGATCATAGGAAGGCACATAGATTACCTGAGGGTCGGCCGGCTGAATGACGATGACCTGCCGCCCTCCTTGAGCCTCAGTCGTGACCGTCTGCTGCGGCGTTGAAGTCAGGTTGCCATTGCCTTGCGCCCGGGCGCGCATCTGCTGGACCGCGTTCATCACGTCGGCCTCTTGTGCAAGGAAGGCGTTACCGAGGTCTGTGGTCCAGCTAATATCCTGGTTTAGCTTCGCCAGCGCATCAGGAACGGCCACCAGCGCTTGCACGCTGGGATCCCAGGGTTGCTGTTTTGCGGCCTCAATGAGTTCCTGGCCGCCGAGGTTTTTGTTCTGCTGCAACCACTGGCTTGCTTCCACGATCTCTAGCGGATAGGTGCTGGCAACCAGCATTTGACCCAGCAGCGGATCGGGGTAGAGAGCGATCGGCGCCACCAGGTTGTTGAGTTGCTGGGGAGATAACAGCTGCTGCGGCGTCTGCTGCATCTGGGGTTGTTGCACAAGCGCCTGGACCGGGGGAGTTTCTTCTTGCGCCCACACGAGCGTTCCGGCTCCCAGGAGAGTGATCACCAAGAGAATTAGTACACATTCATGGCGTTTCATAATGCCTCCAAGCTTATAACCCATTAGATGCAGGCCCATGGGAAGTGTTTCAGACAGCACCATCGTCTCATGGTCCACCTCGATTCAGGCCACCGCTGACCGGCGGAAATGGCTCGGTCGGGCAACCCAGACCAACCTGTAGCAAGAAACATGCCAGCCTTAAGAACTGCAGGAGATTCGACCTAACCTCTTATTGGTCAACTGTTTAATTCATGACCAAAACACCTCGACAGTTCTCTGCCTATCTCTGTCTGGTGACTTTCGGCCAGGGATGGTGGTTTTCGGCCAGGCGTACGGGCACGGGCAGCCGCAAAGTGTCGCACCGAAGCGCCTGATAGATCTGTGTCACCTGCGGTTCAGAGTTTCTGGAACACGGTGCGCCGGTCGAGGTGCTGGACACTAACTGCGAAGGTACCCCGATGGGCTGGGCACGCGAAGACCTCTTCTGGAATCCGATTCCTCACGGTGATTACAACCGGGTCATGACGCCTTGGGCTGGATCAGCTCCTGAATCTGCTCGACAGCCTGCACCAGGCTCGTGAGCAATCGATCTGGTTGGGTTCGTTCAAAACGCGCCTTGGCCTTCTCCGTATCGCCTCTGAACCCCAGACTCCGATTACCAGCTTGAGTTTGGGAAAGCGTTCCCGAATTCAGGTGCGGGCGAGGACAAGTACTTCAAGAGCGACATCATGCTAAGGCTCGCGAGAGAGGTCGCCCAGGGCATCCGGGACAAGTACGAGGAAAAGCGCAAGGACGGCGATCCCTATTGCATGTTCGCCACGGTCAAGATCAAGGAGGACATGGACCAGTGGGAGGGGAAACCTCGTGATCAGAGGATCCCTCGCGTCCGGGGGTGTTTTCGCCATCGACGGGCGCCCGAAGCTGCCCGCCGCGATCGGGTGGTGGATGATCCCCTTTCGGCGTAGTCGTCATCAGCATAACCATGACCCTGAATGTCCCGCGAACCCCTTTACCCCGACCTGCACTCGTAAACGTGTCCCAAACCAGTCTGCTAGACCCACACCCGGGCTGGGATTACGCTTGCTCCTCCAACGATCCCGAGATAGAAAACCCTATCGATCTATCAATATTCGCCCCTCCCTGTCACTTGGATGGCGGATCCTTTTGGCGGGTCGCCGTCACGCCATGGATGATGGCCAAGCCGACCAGGCAGATAACGCCCACCACGATCCACTTCGGTGACAAGTGGAGAAAGTGCGCTCCCATGGCCAAGCCGACGATCAGTATGATGTACCCGACGATGTAAATGCCGAATGACATTGGTGCCCCTCCTTGAATAGCCGCTTACCGGCGCCGCTCTCGCCAGGTCATGACGCCTTGGGCCGGATCAGCTCCTGAATCTGCTCGACTGCTTGCGCCAGGCTCGTGAGCAATCGATCGGGTTGGGTTCGTTCGAAACGCGCCTTGGCCTTCTCCGTATCACCACTGAACCCCCAGACTCCGATGACCAGCTTGAGTTTGGGAAAGCGTTCCCGAATCAGTTTGCACATCGTCCGCGCGGGTGGAAAGGCATAAGGCGGCAATGCGGAGATGCAGATGACGTCGTCTTGTCTTTTCTCAATCAACGCCAGCAACTCCGCGGGGGAAGCGTGGGCGATCGGAAGAGACAGAGCCGCGTGGCCCGCCTGCTCCAGAAGCTGCGCCAGCATAGCGGCCGTGACCTCATCGGCCCGATCATTTGCGGGAAGGCAGAGTATCCTGGCGCTGAGACGCTCCGCCGGGCCTAATGCCGCCGCGGCATATTCGGCTTGGGTTGAATCGTGCGCCAGTTGGTACTCCGAAAACTCGGTAATCATTTCGTTGAGGCTGAGATAGAGAAACTCCTCTCTGGTTGTGTCCATCGCCCCTTTGTGGCGATCCTGCTCGGCCAGGCTCAAAGCAGGTATGAGCACCGAATCGTATAATTCCATCAGGGGTTTTTCTTTCAAGAATCGGTCCACAATAGCGTGCGCTTCCTGCTGGTCCATCGCCAGTAACCGCTGGTAGATCTGAGCTTCCGCCCCCAGAACTGCTTCATCCCCCAGCAGGACATGAAGAAAAGAGAGTTGAGGAACATAGCGGCCCAGCACAACGACGCAAACCGTGAGAGGCGTAGACAGGATGAGACCGGCGGGCCCCCATAGAATAGTCCAAAAGGCAGCCGCCACCAGCAGCGCCAACGAAGATATTCCCGTGTTCGCCCCGTAAAGCCACGGCTCGACGAAGTTGGCAATGATCAGTTCGAGGCCGGCAAACAGCAGGAACACCAGCAGCGGCGGCAGCCAGCTGTCAAAAGCCGCCAACGAGAGTGCGATCGGCAGCACGGCGGCAATCGCCGTGCCGACATACGGCACGATGCGCAGGAGGCCGGCGAGGACTCCCCATAGCGCGGGATTGGGCACGCCAATGCAGTACAAACCGAATCCGAACAGAGTTCCAAAGCTGGCATTGACCAGGAGCTGCATCAACAGATAGCGGCTGACACGTTGCGCCGCGTCGTCAAGCGCTTGCGTCATGATGTTGATCTGACCGAGTCCAACCAGCCCGAGTAGACGATGTCTCAAGTCGAATCTCTTGGCCAGCATGAAGATCGTGAAGATGAGGACAAGTCCCGTCATTGCCAGAGGCCGAAGAACGGGCTGGACCAGATCACCAAGGTAGTCCAATCCATTTGCCGGCTGTTGCACAATCTGTACGGGCAGAGGAACCCCGGGAGTACTCGGCGCAGTGCGCTGCTTCTGATTCTGCACTAGAGGACCTGGGACCCAAGAGGATGCCCCCGGGCTGGAAAGTTCGCGCGCAATTTCCTTCAAGCTGTTGGCCGCAAGACCTAACGGTCCCTTCGTGGGAATGCGCAGCGCTTCCATCTTGGCTTCAATGTTCTGGCGGTACCTGGGAAGTTCCTTGGCGACGTCAACGAGCTGAATTGCGATGATCCAGCCAACGCAGACGGCCGCCGCCATCGTTACCAGGACGGTCACAGCAACGGACGGTACGCGGCCGATGCGCGATCTTTGCAGAAGCGCGACCACAGGGGTCAAAACGAACGTCAGAATGAAAGCAAAGGCCAGGGGGATCAGAATTTCGCGGGCAAAGTAAAGCGCCGCGATCGTACCAAACAGCATGACTATCCCCCATTTATTGGAGCTTGGGAGGTAGCGCTGTGACGCGCTGATGGCCACCGGTGCTGAAGTACTGCCTAAGTCAGCCGCGCTTGTCGCGGGACCCCTCACGGGGCGCTTGTGGAAGAACGTTCGGTTCCAGGAGAAAGCCATGTTAGAGACCGTTGGCGCGTTCACGCCGCGGAAAGGTCATGAACTCTTCGATTCGGCCCGAGCCGATGCCGGAGAGTCAGCCCAGAGATGATGCCGCACGCCAGAAAGCACAAACGATAGCCCCCGGCGCACCATCGCTCATTATAAAGCCACTGCAAAAAGGGTGTCTGTGCAAGATTGCTCAAAGGTATGTTCGATACTGCTCACAACGCGAGATTGCGCTGTGTTTCGGTTACTTTGTGTCTTTCAGCAAAACATCGAGACCCGAGAATGGGTTATAGGCCGAAGCCGCCTCAGATCATCTCCCGCCAGAAGATTCTGCAACAAATTGACCGCACTGCGATACAATCGCCGGGTACTTGGGCGGACGCGCAAGCTCGTTCCCAACTTGAATCGGACTTTGCGCCAAGCGTAGCGACCGTGAAATCAAGACAGCCATGGACAAGAAGGCTCTCAGCGAGCGCGATATCTGTACCAAGTTCATTATCCCTGCCGTGAAGAAGGCAGGGTGGGATGAGATGTTCCAGATCCGCGAGGAAGTCGGCTTTACGAAGGGACGCATTATCGTTCGCGGCAAGCTCGTCAGTCGCGGCAAACCCAAACGCGCCGACTGCATCCTCTATTACAAGCTCAACATCCCCATTGCCATTATCGAAGCCAAGGACAACAACCATAGCGTCGGTGACGGCATGCAGCAGGGCCTCGACTACGCCGGCACGCTCGATATTCCCTTTGTCTTTTCATCCAATGGCGACGGATTCGTCTTTCATGACCGCACGGGCACATATCCGCGGAAGGAATCCAACCTGTCGTTTGACGCCTTCCCGTCACCCGAAGGACTCTGGGCCAAATACCGCGAATGGAAGGGGCTTACGCCGGAGGCAGAGAAGATCGTGCTCCAGGATTACTTCGATGACGGCAGCGGCAAGGCCCCGCGGTACTATCAGTGCAACGCGATCAACGCTGCCATCGAAGCCATTGCTAAGGGGCAGGACCGCATCCTCCTCGTCATGGCAACGGGCACATGAAAGACCTACACCGCCTTCCAGATCATCTGGCGGTTATGGAAAGCCGGGCGGAAGAAGCGCATCCTCTTCCTGGCCGACCGCAATGTTCTCGTGGATCAAACCATGGTGAATGACTTCCGGCCCTTCGGCGCGAAGATGGCAAAGTTGAGCACGGGCTCGAAGACCATCGAGCGGGAAGACGGTGCTGAAATCGCACTCAGCACCGCTCTCGACAAG
>JBEKYG010000316.1:0-6303 GCA_049511215.1 Acidobacteriota bacterium
AATTGCCACCTCGGCTTTGGACACGCTCCGGCGGAGGGACAAGAGCGGCTTCCTCTCGCGCTTCTCCTGAATCGAAATGGGCGCAACCTGTTCGTGGCGCAGCACCGCCGCCAGCGCCTGCGGACTGGACGAAAATCTTTCGCCCATGATGTGTTCGTTGGTGCGGACGTTACGTCCGCGGAATGAATAGACTGGCATGTCGGCCTTTCCGGATTAGTGACCGAAGTTCCCCATCGATTCGGGGCGACGCGTTCGTGCCGCCGCGGCTACGGCGGCCGGCGCGCTCAGTCCTACTCCGCGACGAATAAGCTCTTGCAATTCATCCACGCCGGAGGACTTGCTGATTGCGTCCTCCTGTGTGATCTGCCGGGTCAGCACCAAATGAGCCAGGGACTGGTTGAAGGTCTGCATCTCGAACTTCTCCTGTCCCGTTTGCATCGAGCTGTAGATCTGATGCACCTTGTCCTCGCGAATCAGATTCCGGATGGCTGAATTCGGAATCATGATTTCCATGGCCATGGCGCGCCCGGTGCCATTGGAGCGGGGGATGAGGGATTGACATAAGATGCACTCCAGCACCATGCTGAGTTGTGCCCGGATCTGGGGCTGCTGGTTGGCGGGGAAGATGTCCACGATGCGATTGATCGTTGTGGCCGCGCTGTTGGTGTGGAGCGTGGCCAGCGTCAGGTGGCCGGTCTCCGCGATGCGTAAGGCCGATTCGACGGTTTCCAGGTCGCGCATTTCACCGATCAGCACGACGTCCGGGTCTTCGCGCAACGCAACGCGCAACGCATCGGCGAACGAGTGGGTGTCGTTGTTCACCTCTCTCTGGTTCACAAGGCAGTTCTTGTGTGAGTGTAGAAACTCGATCGGGTCCTCAATGGTCAGGATGTGCTCATTGCGTTCCCGGTTGATCTTGTCAATCATCGCCGCCAGCGTGGTCGATTTGCCGCTGCCGGTCGGACCGGTGACCAGGATGAGGCCGCGCGGCTTGTTGCACAGTTTCTGTACCACGGGGGGGAGGCCCAGAGCCTCGAAGCTCCTGATCTCAAACGGAATCACGCGAAACACCGCTGCCACCGCGCCGCGTTGAGTGAAGACGTTGCCGCGGAAGCGGCACAGATCCTTGATGCCAAAGGAAAAGTCGAACTCCCACTTCTCCTCGAAAGCATGCTTTTGCGTGTCCGTCATGACACTGTAAGCCAGGCGCTTGGTATCGGCCGGCGTCAGCGCCAGCTGATCCATGGGGTGCAGTTTGCCGTCGACGCGCAACTGCGGCGGCGTACCGATGGTCAGATGTAGGTCGGATGCGCCCGCTTGAATGGCCTTGTGAAGCATTTCTGTTAGTGTGAGCATCTGCCCCTCTACCTCAATTGAGTACCGTCTCGCGCACAACCTCATCCAAGGTTGTGATCCCCGCCTTGATCTTATTCAATCCGCTCTGACGCAGCGTGAGCATTCCTTCATCCACCGCCTTGTGCTTGATTTCCCGAGCGGAAGCCCCGACCAGAATCAACTCCTGGATTTCCTCAGTTACCTCCATCACCTCATAGAGGCCGATGCGGCCCTTGTAGCCTGTCCCGTTGCAGGTCTTGCATCCTTCCCCCTTGAAGGTCTGCATGTTCTTCGCCTCTTCCGCGTTGAACCCGATGTTGATTATCGCCTGGAGCGGCGTCTTGACCTCGGTCTTGCACTCGCCGCAGATCTTTCGAATCAGGCGCTGGGCGCAAATCAGATTCACCGACGTGGCCACCAGGAAGGGCTCGATGCCCATGTTGAGCAGGCGCGATACCGTGGAGGGCGCGTCGTTGGTGTGAACCGTCGAGAGGACAAGGTGCCCCGTCAGCGCAGCCTTGACCGCGATTTCCGTGGTTTCAAAATCACGGATTTCGCCCACCAGGATGATGTTCGGGTCCTGGCGGAGGAATGACCGCAAGGCGGCGGCGAAAGTCAGCCCGATCTGTTCCTTGATCTGGACCTGATTGATGCCGCGGAAGTTGTACTCTACCGGGTCCTCGGCAGTTATGATGTTGGTTTCAGGGGTGTTCAACCGATTCAGTGCCGCATAAAGCGTGGAGGTCTTGCCGCTCCCCGTTGGCCCGGTTACCAGCACCATTCCGTAAGGCTTCAGGATTCCGGTTTCGATGCGCTTCAGCGAGGCCTCTTCGAAACCCAGCTTGCTCATGTCCAACGGCAGGTTGTCGCGGTCGAGAATGCGCATCACGATCTTCTCACCGAACAGCGTGGGCAGGCTGGAGACCCGGTAGTCGATCTCCTTCCTCCTCGCATCAAAAGTGGTGCGGATCTTGATGCGCCCGTCCTGGGGCAGCCGCTTCTCGGAGATGTCCATCTTGGCCATGATCTTGATGCGGGACGTGATGGCGTCTTTGAGACGCAACGGCGGATTCATGATGTTGTACAGGATGCCGTCGATACGGAAGCGAATGCGGAAGTCCTTCTCATAGGGCTCGAGGTGGATGTCACTGGCCCCTTTCCTGAGTGATTCCGAAAGGATCAGGTTGACCAGCTTGATGATGGGCGCTTCCTCGCTGACCCGCTGCAGCTCATCTATGGACACTTCTTCATGATCCTCGGATCCCGCCTCGAGATTGAGCTCGAAGCTGTCCTTCTCCCCCTGTGCGATCTCCTCGTAGACCTTCCTGAGCTCGATCGCATGCGGCGTGCCGTAATACTTTTCCAGGGCTTCCACAATCGATGCTTCCGAAGCAACCACCGGCTCAACGTTAAATCCTGTCATGAACTTGATGTCGTCCATGGCGAAAACGTTGGTGGGGTCGACCGCGGCGATTGTGAGCGTGCTGCCTACACGGCTCAACGGCACGACCATGTATTTCTGCGCGGTTTCGACCGGGATAAGCTTGATGACCGCCGGGTCTATTTCGAAAAAGGCGAGGTTGATCGAAGGCACGCCATACTGCTTGCTGAGAATGGAGGTGATGTCGTCATCCTGAGCATAGCCGAGAGCGATCAGAATCGATCCCACGCGGCCGCCATGCTCGCGCTGGTGCTTGAGAGCAATCTCCAACTGCTCGTTGGTGATGCAGTTCTCTTTGATGAGGAGTTCGCCGATTTGTGAAGGCATAGCTATGACGCTCGGTGCCAGAGAATATCCATACCGGTGATGACAAACAGAAGCACGCTGATCCAGCCGTTAATCGTGAAAAAGGCCGCGTTGACGCGGCTCAAGTCGTCTGGCCTTACCAGGCTGTGCTCGTAGCCCAAAAGGATGGTAACCAGTCCGAGACCCGCCAGGCTCAACAGGCTCAGCCCCGCTTTCAGGAACACCAAGGCAAGCAGGATTACCATGCAAGCATGAAGAAACCGGGAGATCCAGAGGGCGCGCGCGATACCAAAGCGCTTGGGGATCGAGTGGAGCCGTTCCACCTGATCGAACTCCACATCCTGGCAGGAGTAGATGATGTCGAAGCCTGCGACCCAAAGGAGCACGGCGAGCCCCAAAAGGAGCGGGACCGCGGACAGAGTTCCTCGAAGAGCCACCCACGCCCCGATAGGCGCACCCGCCAACGACAGGCCCAGGAAGAAGTGGGTTCCCCACGTTAACCGCTTCATGTAGGAATACAGGAGCACAATCGCCAGGGCGATCGGACTCAGCTCAAGTGCCAGTGGATTGAGCATCGCGGCGGCAAAAACGAAAACCGCCGCGGAAGCGAGGATAAAGGCCACAACGAAGCCTTTCGTGAGCTGCTTCCGCGGCAGCGCACGCTTGGCTGTGCGCGGATTTCTTGCGTCGAAGGGAAGGTCGACCAGGCGGTTGAATGCCATGGCCGCGCTGCGAGCCCCAACCATGGCGAGAAGGATCCAAGCTATTTGAGTAAGACCGGGAAGGCCCTGCGCCGCAAAGAGAGCGCCCAGAAACGCGAATGGTAACGCAAAGAGAGTATGCTCGATCTTGATCATTTCCATCGTGGTTATCAGTTTTTTTAGCAAGGAAGCACCCCGCGGGCAGTCCACCATGGACCGATCACGGTGGCATGCTGTGAAATCTCATCAAGTCGAGCCTCCCCTGCGCTGGCCGGGCAAAGGGGCGCCGATGTCTCTGAATATTTATCGGCAGAAAGACGGCATTGATGAAGAGTTTTTGGCTGATGGCCAACTATAACAAAACAAAAGAATAACCTCGATCACGTTCAGCTACGCTTCAACCACTTTTGTAGCATGCTCTGGCATCCCTATTGTTTCGCAACCCGCGCGATTTTTTCAATCCTCAAACGGCAGAAGATCGAAACCCCCAAGACGTCAGCGATTCGAGATTCGAGATTCGAAATTCGAAATTAAGAACTCTCGAATCTCGAATCGACGGTCTGGACGGTTATTTCTTGCAAAGAACCGGGGCGTTGGTTAGCCTAATCTCCTTTGCGGGGAGAGGAGTTGCACATGCCGTCGCGCAGATACGATCCGATACGGATGGAAATCTTCAAGTCGCTGTACGCCTCGGCTGCAGAGGAGATGGGTGTGACCCTGCGTCGCACCGCGTTTTCGCCGAACATCAAAGAGAGGCGGGACTACTCCTGTGCCGTCTTTGATGCCCAGGGGCAACTGGTTGCACAGGGCGATCATATGCCCGTTCACCTCGGCTCGATGCCTATGTCGGTGCGTGCTGCCGTTCGGGCCGTGAACATGGGGCCGGGGGATATCGTCATTCTGAACGACCCTTATGAGGGCGGGACCCACCTCCCGGATATTACCCTCGTTAGCCCGGTCTTTGCGGAGAGCAACCGGGGACGAAAGCTCGTTTTCTTTGTTGCCAATCGCGCGCACCATTCCGATGTGGGTGGCATGACGCCGGGTTCCATGCCCCTGAGCACCGAGATTTTCCAGGAGGGAATCCGTATCCCCCCGATCAAGCTATTCTCCGCGGGCAAACGCGAGGACGAGATTTTCCGGCTGATTCTGGCCAACGTCAGAACACCGCGCGAACGTGAAGGGGATCTCACGGCGCAGATCGCCGCCAACCGCACCGGGGAGCGGCGCCTGTTGCACATTGTCACCCGTTACGGATCAGACGAAGCGGTCGCCTATGCCGGCCACCTGCAGGATTATGCCGAAAAAATGGTTCGTGCCCTCCTGCGGCAGATTCCGGGTGGAACTTACTCCGCCGAGGATTGCCTGGATGACGACGGCATTACCACCGAGGCAGTGAGGCTGCGGGCGCGCATCACCGTGGCCGACGGAACGCTCACCGTCGACTTTGAGGGAACCGACGCCCAAGTCGCCGGGAGCATCAATGCAGTTCGGGCCATTACCGAGTCCGCCGTCTACTATGTCGTACGCGCTCTTATTCCGGAATCGATCCCAGCCAGCTCCGGCGTGCTGCGCCCAATCTGCATCCATACTCCCGAGGGGAGTGTCGTGGATGCACGGTTTCCGGCGGCGGTGGCGGCGGGAAACGTCGAGACCTCCCAACGCATAGTTGATGTGCTGCTAAGGGCCCTTGCCCAGGCGGTGCCGGAGCGTATTCCCGCGGCCAGCAGCGGAACCATGAACAATCTCACGCTCGGCGGCATCAACCCGAGAGATGGCCAGGTGTTCTCTTACTACGAGACGGTCGGCGGGGGCATGGGCGCGTGTGCTTCCCACGACGGGAACAGCGGCATCCATACCCACATGACGAACTCGCTTAACACTCCGATCGAGGCGCTCGAGTATGCCTTTCCCTTCCGGGTGCGCCGCTACTCGCTCCGGCCCGGCACCGGAGGCCGGGGAGCGCACCTGGGAGGCGACGGCATCGTGCGCGAGATCGAGTTGCTTACCGATGCCGATGCCACCTTACTCTCTGATCGACGCCGCTCCCGACCTTACGGTCTGATGGGGGGTGAATCGGGCAGGCCCGGACGGACCACTCTCACGGGCCATCACCGCGCTAGACGCCTCCCTTCCAAGTGTCGTTTTCAGATCCGGGCAGGCGAGTCTGTTGTCGTCGAGACTCCTGGCGGTGGCGGCTGGGGGCCGCCGCGCAAGAGGTAACTACGCAGGTTGTCTAGACTGTAATCTGATTTTTCTCGGGGTCGGAATCGGCATCGGAATCGCTATCGACTCCGTGGCAGCGCGGTATACATCCAGTAGCTCATGTCCGAAAGTTATCCGTTTTCTTTCGATTCCGATACCGATTCCGACCCCGATTGAAATATGTCTGCCAACCACCTGAGTAGTTACCGCAAGAGAGCGAAATGATGATCAACATCCAATCTGTCGAGTTGCGTGAGATCCACCTGCCTCTGGTTCACATCTTCGAGACTAGCTTCGGGCGCACCAGCAATCGAA